>DATLVQ010000547.1:0-5100 GCA_035577325.1 Bryobacteraceae bacterium
CTCGATTCCGGGCGCGTCCTGATCACCGGCGCGAGCTACGGCGGCTATATGGAATGCCGAGGCCAATGTCATATAGCCGCCGTAGCTCGCGCCGGTGATCAGGACGCGCCCGGAATCGAGGCGCGCGTCGCCGGAAATCCAATCGAGCAGCGCGCCGATGTCCTTCACGGAATCCTCGCGCTTGAGGCCGTTATCGAGCGCCAGAAACGTCTTGCCGTAGCCCGACGATCCGCGCACATTGGGAAAGATCATGGCCACGCCCAATTCCGTCATGTAGTAATTATTTCGGCCAATGAAGCCCGGCAGCGACTGGCCCTCAGGGCCGCCGTGAATATTGACAATCACGGGCCGCGGTCCGGCGAATCGTTTCGGCGGCAGATAGAGAAAGCCCGAGATATTGCGGCCGTCGAATGATTTCCAATGGATCAACTCTGGCTGGCTGAAGCTTTCGGCTTTGAGGCCGCCGGTTTCGCTCGCGGTCCAGCGCTCAAGAGCGACCTTCTCGACATCGATTGAATAGACGTCCGATGGATTGCGGGCGGAGCTGAGGCTGAAGCCGAGATCGCGACCGTTACGATGCCACTTGAGCCCGGAGATCACGCCGCGCGGCACGGCCGGCAGCGCCAGGTCCTTGTGCGTGTCCGTATCCATCACGGTCAACCTGGAAAAACCATCCTCGTTGAGCACCCACGCCAGGCGGCGACCATCGTCGGAAAGCTCCAGTTCGCCAGCGTCCCATTTCTGGGCAGGCCTCAGGAACGACAGTTCGCGTGTGGCCAAATCGAGATAGGCAACGCGCTCGAACTCGCTGCCTCGGTCGGTCGTCAGGTAGAGACCCCTTCCGTTTTTCGCAAACTGCACGTTGCTGTAGGAGCCTTCGGCTGCCGTCAGCAGCTGCTTCGCGCCGGTCGCCACGTCGACCAGATAGAGCGAGCTATCGTGCACCGAGCGCCGGTCTTCAACAACAAGCTGCTTCCCCTCGGGCGACCAGGCCCCCGCAAACCAGCCACCGCCTTCGACGTCCAGGATGCGCCGCGCGCTTTTTGGCTCATCCGGGTCCATCATCCAGATGTCGGTGTCGCGGCCATTGCGGAAAGTGGAAGAGTAGGCCAGCAGACGGCCGTCGCGGGACCATAGCGCGGCGGTGTTGCGCGAGTGACCGTCGGTGAGCAGGGTGATGGCGCTCGACGGCGCGTCGAATCGGTAAAGCTGGTAGAACTCGCCACCGCCGGTGTCCTTCGAGAAGACGAACGAATCGCCCGCGCCGGGCCGGTAAAGCGCAGCGCCGGTTCGGTCGGCGAAAAATGTCAGCTGGGTCCGGGCGCCGCCCGGCCTCGCCACAAGGTGGATTTGCGGAACATCGCCGAAGCGCGTTGCGATGAGCATCTCCCGCTTCGCCGGATGCCAGTCGAGCAGGCTGGCGGCGCGAATGTCGTTGTAGTGTGACAGCTCATCCATCAAGACTGATGGGATGGGCGGCACGTCCTGAATGTGAAGATTGCCAGGGGGCGATAGGGCTGTCTCCCCGAGCAGCAGAGAGAGGGGCAAGAGGGCGAGAAACGTCTTACGCGTCACAACCGAAATGCTACTACAGCGCTAGATGCCCCGCAGCACTCGAGCCGGCAGCATGATCAGCGCGGTAACCAGCGCCAGCGCTCCGCCGACCGCGATGCCCAGGATGCGGAACGGAAGAAGCAGCAGCCAAATGAACGGAAAGGCGATCAGGGCCAGAAGCGCGATCGGCCAGCACAGCACCAGCAGAATGCACCACAGCAAAAACTTAACCACGGCGGAAGTCTCCTTCAGAATTCAATATTATGCTACGCAAATTGGCCGGAAAAGTTCCTGGCGATATCTGGGCGATGCCGCCATGCACCTGCTAGCATAGGTTTTCTGCATGCTGAGATTCGAGACCGCGGGTGAGTCCCACGGCGAGTGCCTTCTAGCGACGCTGACCGGACTGCCTGCCGGTGTGCCAGTTTCCATCGACGCCGTCAATCGCGAGCTTTGGCGCCGCCAGCAAGGCTACGGCCGCGGCGGGCGCATGAAGATCGAGACCGATTGCGCGGAAATAGTAGCAGGCGTTCGGCACTCGAAGACCATCGGGTCGCCGGTCGGCGTCATCATTCGCAACAAAGACTGGCAAAACTGGACCGAAGCCCTACCGGTGGAGGACTCTGAGGGCGCAGACGATAAGAAGAAACCGCTGACGCGGCCGCGACCCGGCCACGCGGATCTGGCGGGGGCAATCAAATATAATCTGCACGACGCCCGTTACATTCTGGAGCGGGCAAGCGCACGCGAAACCACGGCGCGGGTGGCCATTGGAGCGCTCGCGAAAGCGCTGCTGGGCGAGTTCGGCATCGAGGTGCGCGGACATGTGATTGCGGTCGGGCGCGAACATCTGGGCCGGCTCGCGGCGTGGGACGAGATCGTGGCGCTGCATCGAAAATCCGAAGTAGTGCTCAGCTGCGTCGACGCCGATGCCGAACAGCGCATGAAAACCGTGGTGGATGAAGCCTATCGCACGGGAGACACCGCCGGCGGAATTTTCGAGATTGTGGCGCACAACGTGCCGCCAGGTTTGGGCTCGCATATTGCATGGGACACGCGACTGGATGGACGATTGGCGCAGGCGATCGTCTCGATGCAGGCAGTGAAAGGTGTTGAAATCGGGTTCGCAGCAGAAGGCGCGGCCAGTTTCGGCTCGAAAGTGCAGGATACGATCGCCTACGATCGCGAGCAGCGACACTTTACCCGCGGCGCAAACCGCGCAGGCGGGCTGGAAGGCGGAATGACCAATGGGCAGGACGTGCTGGTGCGCGGGCTGCTGAAGCCGATCTCGACGCTGCGGAAACCGCTCGAATCGGTGGATCTGGTGACGCGCGAACCGGCGCTTGCGGCTTACGAGCGGTCGGATGTTTGCGTTGTGCCTGCGGCCGCGGTGATCGGGGAGGCCATGGTGGCTCTGGTGCTGGCGCAGGCATTCCTGGATAAATTTGGCGGCGATTCGCTAACCGAGACACGCCGCAACTTCGAAGGTTATCTCGAGCAAGTCAAGAATTTCTGAACTATGGTTTATCCCATCGTGAAATTGTTCGACCCGGTGCTGGAACGGGAAGCCGAAGTTGTAACCGAATTCGATACACCGGAACTGCATAAGCTGATCGACGACATGTTTGAATCCATGTACGCGGCTAAAGGCGTGGGACTGGCGGCGCCCCAGATCGGGATCTCGCGCAAAATTGCCGTGATTGACACCTCAGTGGGTGAGAAACCGGAGGACAAGCTGGTGCTGATCAATCCTAAAATTCTGCGCAGTGAAGGTAAGCAGACAGGAGAAGAGGGCTGTCTCAGTATTCCCGGCTTTCGCGAGCAGGTGACGCGCGGGAAACACACCACTGTGCGCGCCCAAGACGTGAAGGGCGAGTGGTTCGAAAAGAGCGGCGAGGACCTGCTGGCGCGCGCGTTCCAGCACGAGATCGATCATCTGCACGGAAAACTGTACATCAAGCACATCAGCGCACTAAAACGTGATTTGATCAAGCGGAAAGTGCGCAAGCTGGTGAAGGCGGGCGAGTGGAGGTAGCGGCCTGCGCGCGACATTGCGCTGCGCCGCGGCGGCATGAGAGGGCGGCCCGGCGGCGATTTTAATGCGCCTGATTTTTATGGGCACGCCGGCATTTGCGGTTCCGACACTCGAGGCTGTCGCCTCGAAGCATGAGGTCATCTCTGTGATTACGCAGCCAGACAGGCCGAAAGGGCGCGGCCAGGAGGTGACGCCGTCACCGGTGAAGCAGGCGGCGGAGGGGCTGGGCCTGCAGGTTTATCAGCCGGAGCGTATCAAGAGGCCGGAAGCGCAGGGGCATCTAGCGGCTCTTGCACCGGAGATCATGATCGTGGTCGGTTACGGGCAGATCATTCCACAGGCGGTGATTAGCATCGCGCCGCGCGGAATTGTGAATGTGCACGCGTCGCTCTTGCCGAAGTATCGCGGGGCGGCGCCGATTCAATGGGCCATCGTTAACGGAGAAACGCGGACGGGCGTGACGACAATGCAGATCACCGCGGGCCTGGATACGGGCGACATTTTGCTCGAGCGCGAAACTGAGATCGGCTCGGAGGAAACGGCGGTTGAACTGGGCGAGCGGCTATCGGTTATGGGTGCGGAGTTGTTGATCGAAACGCTGGACGGGTTGGTGCGCAGCGCGATCACGCCCCGGAAGCAGGATGATGCGCAGGCGTCCTATGCGCCAATTCTCAAGAAGGAAGATGGAGCAATTTCGTGGGCCGAGCCGGCTGGGGCGATTCACAATCGCGTGCGCGGACTGCTTCCGTGGCCGGGCGCGTATACGCGCTTTCGCGGACAACTGCTGCATATCTGGGGCGCCCGGATGGGCCGGGAGCGCACCTCGATGGCACCTGGTCAGGTCCACGCAGGGCCGGGATTCCAAGTCGCCTGCGGCGACGGACGTGTTTTGGAGTTGCTCGAAGTACAGATGGAGGGACGCAAGCGCATGAGCGGGGAAGCGTTCGCCAATGGCCAGCGCCTGCGTGAAAAAGATTTTCTGGGAGAACAGCCGAATTGAATCTGCCGCTTGGTTACCGGTATGCCGCGACGTACGCGGGAATCCGTCATGAGGAACGCGATGACCTGGCGCTGATCGTTTCTGGCATGCCCGCGGCCGCAGCCGCCGTGTTTACGCAAAACCGAGTGCAGGCTGCGCCGGTGAAGCTCTGCCGCCGGAATCTGCGCGCCTCACGAAGCCGCGTGGGCGCGATTCTGGTGAACGCTGGTAACGCCAACTGCGCCACGCGTACCGGCGATCGCGTCGCTGTGGCTTCCTGCCGCTGCGTTGCCAAGCATTTGAAGCTCCCGCCCGCCGAAGTGCTGGTGGCGTCGACTGGAGTCATCGGCGTCGAGCTGGATTACGCGCTGATCGATAAGGCGCTGCCGAAGTTAATTGCCTCGCTCGGGGAAGACCGCTTCCACGACGTATCGCACGCCATCATGACTACCGACCTAGTCGCCAAAGAAGCGTTCGGCGAGGTGAAGCTGCGGCGCGGAACGGTGCGCATCGCCGGGATGACGAAAGGCTC
>DATLVQ010000548.1:0-8731 GCA_035577325.1 Bryobacteraceae bacterium
GCTGACCTGGTAGCACGAGCGACAGGCTCCCATCCGGTGCCAGCGCCACCTGAATCTTCACCCCGCCCGGCGTTTCGTAGCTACCCGCAAACTGAGCCTTCAACTTCGCGTCGATCGTCTCCGGCTTGCGGACGAACACCGCTTCCGCTTCATCCAGGGACATCACCGCTTCATCGACATCGCCCTGCGGATTCGTCCGGAAGTTCACCGACCACTTGCCGTCCTGTTCGTCATCGGGAGTGTCGAAGCGGTCGTAATGGAATTGGGTCATTGCAAATCGCATCTTGTGAAAGTCGAAATGCAGCTGGTTGTCTTTGAGCGCGATATTCATCATGCCGTACGCTGGGTTCTCGTAAGCGCCGGCGTAATCCGCCAGTGCGTGCGACGGCTTGGTATCCGGAACGCGGCCTTCGTTGGCTTTGGCCCGTGCTTCGGTCCCGGCCTTTTTGTTCTTCAGCCGGATGTCGAGTTGCCGGTCGCTCCACGGCGTTTGGTTCATGCCCAGCAATCGTTCGTATACGCTGTAGCTGACGATGTTGTAGAGCGGCTGGCTATGATTGCCAATCTCAAAAACGATCACCCCGATGTGGTCCTCCGGCATGAACGAAACCTGCGTATGGAAGCCGGGTAAATCGCCGCCGTGAAAAGTGATAAGGTGGCCCCGGTACGAAGCGGTCTCCCGTCCCATGCCATATGCCGCGTTGAGGACTTCAGACCAGCCTCGGGTTTCAAGGGCCGTGTTTGGAAGTGCTATGGCCGGCTGCATAGTGGCCTTCAACACCTCCGCCGGCAGCACTTGTTTGCCGTTATATTTCCCCTGGTTCATCAGTGCGATCAACCAGTGCGACATATCTTCAATGTTCGAAACGATGGCCCCGCAAGGCGCGACGCCCGAAATGTCCTCGTAGTACGGAATTCTGTAGAGTTCAAACGAATCGCGCCTCTCCGTAAACCCCACGCCGAATTCCGGACGCTTCAGCATGTCGGCGATGCTGTAGCCGGTTGAGTTCATCTGCAGCGGCTCGAATATCTTCTCCTTCACGAACTGTTCCCACGTTTTTCCCGACTGCAGCTCAATCAGATACCCGACCGCCGCGAACATCAGGTTGTTGTACAGGAAGGTCTGGCGCATCGGCTCCTGCGGCTCCAGATAAACCAGTTTTTCGAAGAGTTGTTTCCGCGTGAAGTCGGATTTGTACCAGATTGTGTCGTGCCGCGTGATTCCTGTGCGGTGCGAAAGCATATCGCGCAGAGTCACGCTGTTGTTGAGCTGGTCATTATAAAAGCGGATGGTCGACACGGATTCCCGCACCGGTTTGTCCCACGACAGCTTTCCTTCTTCCACCAGCATGCCCGCGGCTACTGCGGTGAACAGCTTCGTGTTTGACGCGATGGGGCTCATCGTAGTGGAAGTAAACGGAAGCTTCTTCTCGTAGTCCCTGTAGCCGTACCCTTTGGCGAAAACAAGTTTGTCGTTGACCACGATGCCTACGCCCACGCCCGGCGCATTCCAGTCTTTCATCGTCTTGGCCATGTAGGCGTCGAACCCGTCCAGCGCCTGTGTGACATTAATGTTCTGCGCGGCCCCGCTCCAGGCCAGCGCGGCGAAGAGCAAACCGGCAGCTCCCAGCCGGCGGCGGATTGCGGTGATGGAGATGGTTGTCATTGGTAGGGTCCTTTCGGAAAAAGACATATTATCCCGAATGAGTCACATGTGCGCGAATTTGATGTCCGTTGGTGGAGCAAGAAACGCCATACTAACAGCGCGACAAAGCCGGGATGGATGCGTGCGCAAGATCGTATAATGAACGCAGCCATGAGTCTCGATCGCCGCAGTTTCCTCCAGACCGGCGCCGCGCTGGCCGCCGGGCAGATTGTCAAAGCCGCTCCCAATGAGCGCATCACCGTGGGCCACATCGGCGCCGGGGCGCGCGCGCATGAGCTCATGCAGGCCGTAATGGCCAACCCCAACACCGAAATCGTGGGCGTGGTCGACGCTTATACCGGCCGCGTCGAGCGCGCCATCGATCGCACCGGAGGCCGCGCTAAGGCGTACCGCACCCACCATGACCTGCTGGCCGACAAATCCATCGACGCCGTGGTCGTCGCCACGCCGGATCACTGGCACAAGCAGATCATCCTCGAAGCCCTTCGCGCGGGTAAGGACGTTTACTCGGAGAAGCCCATGACGTACCGGTCGGCCGAGGGCGTCGAGATCATCGAAGCCGCGCGCCAGACCCAGCGTGTCGTCCAGGTCGGCAGCCAGGGCATGAGCTCCAAAACCGAGCAGATCGCCAAGGATTGGCTTCGTTCCGGCAAATTGGGCAAGGTCACCATGATTCGGGCATCCTACAACCGTAATACGGCCGAAGGCGCGTGGCTCTACCCCATTCCGCCCGACGCCTCGCCCAAAACCGTCAATTGGGAGATGTTCCTCGGCCCCGCCCCCAAACGGCCGTTCAGCCTGGAGCGCTTTTTCCGCTGGCGCTGTTTTTCAGACTATTCGGGCGGTATCGCCACCGACCTGTTTGTGCACCTATGCACCACCATCCATTACTTAATGGATGCCAAAATGCCCGCCCGTGCTATGGCCATGGGGGAGCTGTACCGCTGGAAAGAGTCGCGTGACGTCCCCGACACACTCAACGCGATTTTAGAGTACCCCGAGGGTTTCACCGTATCTCTGAGCTCGACTTTCAATAACGAATTCAGCCAGCAGGCCGGGTTTCAGATCCTCGGTACCGAAGGCACCCTCGTTCTGGGTGGCGAAGGCGTGGCGTTTTACCCCGAGGCCCTCGTCAGCGATAACCGCTGGATCGTCGAAAGCTGGCCCAAAGCACTGGAAGACGCCTATTATCATGATCCTAAAGTGATCGCCACCGAGGTCGAGCCAGCCAAAAACTTCAAACGGCCGGAACCTGAGCGCTTCAAGGACGACGGACCCGACCCCACCATCCTGCACTTTGGCCACTTCTTTGAGTCGGTTCGCACCCGAAAACCCTACTGGGAAGACGCCACCGCCGGCCATCACGCGGCGGCGTGCGCCCACTTGATCAACCTTTCTGCCCGCGAGCGCCGCATGACCGAGTGGGATTTCACTCGCGACGACATCCACAGCTAGCTTCTACCAATTCTCGACGGCCAAACCGCCAGTTCCGCGGACAGTTGCGGCTCATTTCCTGTCTTTCTCCCGAACTTCATATAACTCAAGAGATTGAGCTTGAAAGATGTGGCGAGAGGCTACTTTCCAGTTGCTAAACTGTTAATACTAGTTAAGTTTAGTGTCATACGAACGGTTTATTCCTGAAAACAGTATAACTTCGTATGCTGAATTGAATTCTCCGTATTGCTGCTAACCGTAAGCTCATGATTCTTAATTAACAAGTGTTTTGGTTCACCACGTGCTTCGGGTGTCATTTCGGTAACCAAAATTCAACGGGGGTACTATGCGCAAGAGCACGATTTGGGTGGTATTGGCGGCGCTGATGGTTTTGTCCGCGGTCTTGTTTGGACAGGCTCTGGACAGCGTACTGGTCGGAAACGTAACGGACTCAACCGGAGCCGCTGTGCCCAATGCAACAATCACCGCAGCCAACCGGGACACTGGAGTCAAGTACACGACAAACACCAACTCCAGCGGTGAGTACCGCATCAACAACGTGCCCGTGGGCCGGTACAACATTTCGGCTGCGGCTTCCGGCATGGCGACGGCCACCAGGGCTGACGTGAGCATGGAACTGAACCACACCACGGCGGTTAACCTCACTCTGCAAGTGGGAACGCTAAGCACGGTGGTTGAGGTCGAAGAGGCGGGCGCGACTATCGATACCTCCACGGCCCAGTTGCAAAGCACATTTGATTCGAAGACCGCGGTTGATGTGCCCATTGCCGGCATTTCGAGAGTCGTCGGCACGTCAGGCATTTATAACCTGAGCCTGACAGGCGCGGGCGTTGCGACCTCGGGGGGCGTCGGCCAGGGAACTGGTCCCTCCATCTCTGGACAGCGTCCGGAGAACAACACCTTTACCGTAGACGGCGTAGATAATGACGACCGCTATGTCACCGGCCCGGCGATGGTGATCTCCAACGAAGCCGTCGCTCAGTTTAACGTCTTGCAAAACCAGTTCAGCGCCGAATTTGGCGGCGCATCCGGCGGCGTCTTCAACCTGGTAGTGAAAAGCGGCACCAACAATGTTCACGGCTCCATTTATGAGTACTTTCAAAATCGAGACCTGAACGCGATGGATGCCTCCAACGTCCACGCGGGGCAGACCAGCCTTCCCCGCTTCGACAGCAACCGCTTAGGAGCTACGGTGGGCGGCCCTATTATCAAGAACAAGCTCTTTTACTTCGGAAACTACGAGTACAATCCGCTTGGCCAAGCCACCGCGCCAGGCCAAACCGTCGATGCGCCAACGGCCGCCGGCCTTTCCGCGCTCCAAGGCATGAGCAATATCAACCAGACCAATCTGGGTATTTTCCAAAAGTACGTCCCAGTGGCTCCGGCGGCCTCCGGATCGACCACGGTGAACAACGTATCCATTGCTACCGGGCCGCTGTCGTTCGCGTCGCCGAACTACTACAACACGTACCTCGGAATTGTCGCCATCGACTATAACCTGAGCGACAAAGATCAAGTTCGCGGCCGCTACGTCTACTCCAATTACACCGGCATCGATTTCAACGCGGCGCTGCCCGTTTTCTTCCAACCCTCGCCGTCGGTGGCCAGATCCGGTTCTATATCGGAATTCCACAATTTCTCGTCGACCATGGAGAACGAGTTGCGGGTTTCCTTCCGCCGCTTTACTAATAACATCGGCGGCGGGCCTTTCAAGTTTCCTGGCCTGGATGCATTCCCGAATCTGAGCTTCGACGACCTGAATCTGCAAGTGGGTCCGGATCCCAACACGCCCACCGGCGAGATCGCGAACAATCTCGGTATCCAGGAAAACCTCACCAAGACGCTGGGCCGTCACACGATAAAGGTGGGATACTCCTTTTCGGACGCTATCATAACCGGGTCCTTCGTACAGCGCGCGCGCGGCGACTACGATTACGTGAATCTGGAGCAGTACTTGCTTGATCAGGCGCCGACGGGTGGAAACCTGAGCGGCGTGTCCGGTGAACGGAGCGTAGGCGCCAATAATGGTGTTCCGTTTGGGTTCCTGTCGCACGCGGCATTCGTCAATGATGATTTCCGCCTTCGGCCGAACCTGACGCTGAATCTCGGCGTGCGCTACGAGTACGTGACCATGCCGGTGGGCTCGCGTGCGCAGCAGTACAGCGCCATCGCCAGCGTTCCCGGGGTCATCACATTCAACAAACCGCATTTCTCGCCCAACGATTGGTCGCCGCGCGTCGGCTTTGCGTGGTCGCCTGGTAAGAACGGTGTCTGGTCCATCCGCGGCGGCTTTGCCCGATCGTTCGATCTCACCTATATCAACCTCAACCAGAACGCCTCTCCGCCGTATTACCAAACCACGCGCGACTGTCCTGACGCCTGCTCTCCCACTGGTTTCCTAGCCGGCGGCGGTTTGACGGCGACCCTGCCATCGGGAACGCCATCGGTAGACGATGCCCGTGGAGCGGTAGCCTCTTACACCTTTAGCAACCAGCGCCCCTACGCTTTAACTGGATCCCTGGGCGTACAACGCGTCCTGGCCCGGGACTACACGGTGGAGGCACGCTACGTGTACACGAAAGGCGTTCACTTGTGGAATCAAACGCGCATGAACATCCTTTCCAGGGTGACCCCGACCGACTTCCTGCCGACGTACTACTCTATGCCGGACCCGTCGGTGTTTGCCGGCCTGACGAAGACCCTTGGAGATATCAAGGGCAATACAAGCAACTACATGGCACAGTACGGGTTAACGAACTCCATCGTGGGCTACCATCCCTGGGGCAATTCGCGCTACAACGGTCTTCAAGTGCAAGTGAATAAGCGCTACTCCAAAGACTTCTCCTACATTCTGGCCTACACGTGGAGCCACGCTTTTGACGATTCCACGGCGACGAACTTTTCGACCATCCTATCGCCGCGACGCGCCCAGGATTTCCAGAACCTGCGCGCCGAATGGGCCTCCTCGGCTCTGGATCGCCGCCACCGCTTCACCTTCACGCCGATCTACGATTTCAAGCCCTTCCAGAACGGCAACTGGATGATGAAGAACGTCATTGGCAACTGGAGCGTTTCCGGCACCTACACGTTCCAGTCGCCCGAATACGCCACCGTTCAGAGCGGTGTGGATTCGAACCTGAATGGCGATACCGCTGGTGACCGCGCCATCATCAACCCGGCCGGCTCCGCCAACATCGGAAGCGGTGTAACCGGATACAATGCAGCCGGGCAGGTAAGCACCGGCGACGACATTGTCGCCTACGTCGCCAATAACTCCAGCGCTCGCTACATCGTGGCCGGCAAGGGCGCCCGCTCTAATGGCGGACGCAACACGTTCCCGCTCGATCACACCAATAACTTCGACGTTTCACTCACCAAGCGCATCAATATCACGGAACGGTTCCGTTTCGACATCGGCGCCCAGGCATTTAATCTGTTCAATCACGCGCAATTTGTAGGCGGTTATCTCAACGACGTGAACCCATTTAGCACGGCCTCCATCAGCCGCGCCTTCCTGGTCCCGAGCAGCTCCTCCTTCGGAGCCTATAACCAGGGGACGCCCGACGTCGGGTTCTTCCCGAGCAACTCGCGCGCGCTTCAGTTGGTGGCGCACTTCATTTTCTAAGCGAACACCACCTCTATTAATGTCCCACCGGGCGGGCCTTCGGGGTCCGCCCTTTCTCTTTCCAGGTGTCACTGCGGCCAGGCCCGCCTGTATAATCGTCAACAGGGCCGCTTCGCCATGAAAAAACGCCTTCTTTACGGGTCGGCGCTGGTTCTGCTGATGATCTCGGCCACGCTGGTGATCTGGCAGGGCTCCTTCGATTTCGGCGATTACGGACCGAATCCCGGTCAGACGCTCATTTTCTGGGCTGTTTCCATCCTGATCTTCCTGCTGATGGTGACCCTGGGCTTCATGCTGGTGCGCATTGGCCTGAAGCTATATGTCGAGCGCCGCAGCAACCGCGAAGGCTCGCACATCAAGACCAAGCTGGTGATCGGCGCGCTGGCGTTGAGCTTCATGCCGGTATTCTTCATGGTCCTTTTCAGCGTCCACGTCCTGAACCGCACGCTGGACAAGTGGTTCACGCGGCCCAAAGAACTGGAACGCGTGGATTTCATCCGGATCGCCAAGGTGCTGGAAGGCGAGGTGCGCCAGAAAGCCGATGCGCAGACGGCGCTGCTGGCATCCCGGTCCGAAACCCTCGCCGTGCTGGCGGGAAGGCGGCGCATAGACGGGCTGCTGGAGCAGTTTTGCCGCGCCGAGAACGTAGCGGCGGCTGAGATTCTCTCCGCTGCCGGGACAGTGGTCGACAGGTGCGGCTCTGAAGGCGCCCTGCACCCTGGCAAAGACAGCATCGTGGTGAGCCGGCCGGTGGAGGCGGGCGGCGAAACCATCGGCCACGTGGTGCTCGCGCCGCGCATCCCGCTCGACGTGGCCCAGCAGCGCGCCGCCATTGAAAATTACAACAGCGCCTACGCGCGGCTCGCTACCAGCCGCCAGGAAGTGCGCCGGTCGTCGCTGTTGCTATTGGCGCTGATCGCGCTGTTCGTCCTGTTCGTGGCCACTTGGATCGCGTTGTTCCTGGCGCGCCAGATCAGTGTGCCCATTTCGGCGCTGCTGCAAGGCGCCCGCGAAGTCCGGGCGGGTAACCTCAGCTATCGCGTGGAGGCGCCGGCGGTCGACGAGCTGGCCAGCCTGGTCCGCGGCTTCAATGAAATGACGCGCGAGCTGGAAAGCAACAGCCAGGAGCTGGACACGCGCCGGCGCTTCACCGAAGCCATTCTCGAAAGCATCCCCACGGGTGTGATCTCGGTCTCTTCCGACGGCCGCATCCAGCGCGTGAATCGCGCCTTAAGGCACATTTTCCCCGATCAGCAACTGCAGCACGCCACGCGACTGGAAGACTTGTTCTCCCGCGAAGACACGGCCGAGATCCGGTATCTGATGAAGCGCGCGCGCCGCACCGGCATGACCTCCCGTCAGCTCGACCTGCGCAGCGACCGGCGTACGCGGCACCTCTCCATCACGGTTTCGGCGCTCGAAGAAAAAATGCGCTCCGGCTGCGTGATCGTGGTCGAAGACACCAGCGATCTGCTGCGCGCGCAAAAAGCGGCTGCATGGAACGAGGTCGCGCGCCGCATTGCGCACGAAATCAAGAATCCGCTCACCCCGATCGCTCTCTGCGCCGAGCGGATTGCACGCCAGCTCGAGCGCGTGCCATTGCCCGAGGAAATTGCCCGCATCGTGAAAGACTGCACTGAGACCATCGGCGACGAGGTCGAGTCCGTCAAGAACCTGGTGAACGAGTTTGCGCAGTTCGCCCGCTTTCCGGCGGCCCAGCCCGTGCGTTGCGATCTCAACGAAGTCGTGGAAGGCGCCCTCGCGGTCTTCGCTGGACGCCTGGATGGCATTCAGCTGCGCACAGAGCTGGCGGCTAATCTCCCGCCGGTGAATGTCGACAAGGAACAATTCAAGCGCGTGGTGGTGAATCTGGTGGACAACGCCGCTGAAGCCATGCAGGATGCGCCGCTAAAGCAGGTGCGGATTTCGACGCGCGCCGCCGCGGATGCTGTTGAATTGGCGGTCGCCGACACCGGTTGCGGGGT
>DATLVQ010000549.1:0-2364 GCA_035577325.1 Bryobacteraceae bacterium
GGTCCCGTTCGGCGAACTGCTGGTCGATCTCAGCCCTTTCCTGGTCGCGCTCGGCAAATTTTTGATCGCGTTCCGCCATTTCCTGGTCGCGCTCGGCGAATTCCTGGTCGCGCTCGGCACGTTCCTGATCGCGCTCCGCCATTTCCTGATCGCGCTCGGCGAATTCCTGATCGCGTTCCGCCGCCTGCTCGTCGAGCTCAGCCAGTTTTTCCTCCACATCTTCCGGCGATAGTCGCGGCGTCTTCGCCTGTTCCGCCGCTTTTGCAGCCTGGCTGTCTCTCTTGTCTGCTTGCGCTTTCTGTGCCATCACGATGCCGGCTATCCCGGCGATCACCAGCGCGAACGCTGCCAGAATCCTCATAATTCCTCCTCTAGAGCGCCCGGCCCTTCACCGGCGCCGCTTCCCGCTCTCTCAAATTACTGCCCACCACACGAATCTTGAACAAAATGCCGTCCGCTTCAATCCGCTGCCGGATTTGCTCGAACTCCACCGAATTCAGCTTCGACGGACTGTGCGCCACATCGAGCAGCACGCGCTCCAGTTCGTCCAGCACGTTCGATATGGACTTGTCCCCTGTCCGCAGCGCCGCCTGCCGGTAGAGCCGGTTCTCGCCGATCAAATCCTGCGCGCGCTGTTGTTCTTCGGAAATATCCACGGTCCCCTTGGTATTGCTGTTCATCAGCTCGATCAGGATCATCTGCGACTGTTCCAGGTGCTCGCCCACCGCCACCAGCATGATCCGCTCGCGCACCGGCCCCGAAAGCCCCGCCATCTGTGTCTGGCGCTGTGAAACTCGTCCCGCCAGAAACGCTGCGATCACCAGTGCCGCCATCGCCGCCACCGCCGCCAGCCGGCCCGGCGCCAACCACTCCTTCCACCGGCGCGCGCGCGCTTGCTCCAGTTCAGGCGCGATCCGCTGCCACACCCGGCCGCTCAATCCATCCAAAGGCTCCGGCACTTCCAGGCCGTCCATGGCGTCCAGCACGCGCGACATTGAAACCAGGCTCGCCTGGCACGTTTCGCACGACTCCAGATGTTCTTCGACGCCCCCACCGCTCGGCTCGCCGTAATACCGCAGGACCAGGTCTTCTTCACTAAGATGCTTCATGATTTTGCCGAACTCACCGCGGGCTCGAGCGCCTGCCGCAGCTTCTGCACCGCGCGAAATACGCTGTGTTTGGCCGCGCCGGCATGCACTCCCAGCGCCCGCCCGATATCTTCAATGCACATGCCCTCGTAATGCCGCATCACAAACGCCGTTCGCTCCATTGGACTCAGCCGTTCGAGCGCCGGCCCGAGCAGCCGGTTCAATTCGCCGCTGAATGCGAGGCGATCCGGCGTTGGATCTTCGGCCGCCGCCACCGCCGCTATTTCCTGGCCTTCTTCGTCCACCGGAACCTGCTGCTCCTGCCGCCTCTTGCGCAGCCGGATCAGGTCCAGCGAGCAATTCGCCGCCACCCGGTAGAGCCACGTCCCAAAGCTTGCCCGCCCGTCAAATTTGCCCAGCTGCCGGTAGGCTCGCAGAAACGTCTCCTGCACCAGGTCTTCGGCGTCATGTTGATTGCCAGTCATACGAAACGCCAGGCGGAACACACTACGGCCATGGCGCTCCACAAGCACACGAAACGCGTCAGGATTCCCGGCGCGGGCCTGTGCGACTGCCGCGGCATCGCTTTGTTCCATCCGGCTGATCTTTAGACTGTAGAACGGACTGGCGGTTAGGTGAGAATTTTCAGCTAGTTATCCGAGGGGAGCTACTTTTTTGGTGGAACCGCCGCCGGCTGAAAACATGGGCACTTCAGTACGAAGGTTGTAGCGCAGTGCGACGCCGCCTTTGCGGGGGACCTGCGGCCTTTTGCTCAAATCCTGTCGGCCTCCGTCATTGGCACACGAACATCGTCCCTTCCAATCGCTCCTATCTCACCTTCCGCCGCGCAATCATCCGAACCTTGCGCGCCCGCGACACTGCTCCCACCGTTAATGCCTCCCGCGCGATTTCCGCCTGCTCCTCCTGATGCCGTTTTTGCGAGCCGGTCGACGGGCTCGCGCTCTCCGGCCGCCCCACATAGCGCGGTTCCCGCCCAGTCGCTTCCAGAATCGGGCGCAATTGCTCGGCCATGAAGTGCCACGCGCCCATATTGCGCGGCTCCTCCTGCGCCCAAACCACTTCGCTCGTGATGGGATACCGCAGCAGGATGTCCTTCACCTGCGCATCGGCGAATGGGTACATCTGCTCGATGCGCACAATGGCCACGTGATCCGCGTTCTGTTCTTCGCGCGCGGCCACCAGGTCGTAATAAACCTGTCCCGTACAGAAAACCAGGCGTTGCACACGGCCGGTATCGAGGCTGGCGGTCTCGTCC
>DATLVQ010000550.1:0-17329 GCA_035577325.1 Bryobacteraceae bacterium
GCGATTCCGAGCGTGATCTGCATGGGCTCTGCCGTTTGCCAGACGCAGCCAACGTGGACCATGGAATGAGATGAGTTGTCGGCGATCAGGGAGACAGCCGTTGCGTCGGGTGGAACGCCCATCACGTCGACAGTGGATGCCGAACCAATTTCCGCGACGTCGCCGGACGGAGACTCGATAGTAAGACGGATCGGTTGGAATTGCTCCCCTTCGTCAAGTTTCGGTTGCCAGTACAGTATTCCACCGCATACGATCCTCAGCTCTCGGTGCCATGGAGCGACCAGCCGGTATGCGGAACAATTTTTCAGCTTCAAGGCCGGGAGCGCATCAGGAACGCTGAGATCTGTGTCACATATCAACGCATAGTCCCTATTCGGTTCGAGTCTAGAAGCGGGATCTACAGGGTGGCCACTCTTGAGATCGAAGATCAGTAGAGGTTCTCCCATGCCAACTTCAAGCAGGTCAATTTCTTCCACTGGTTTGCCTTCGCTACTGATAGAGAGCTGCCTTGGCCGAAGGTTGGGCTTTGCGCTTTCAGGCTGGCATGGAAGTTCGCGCTTTCCGCGCCATCCGCCCCCTTCTTGGGATAACCAGCGGTCTACGACTCGCCCATCGATAGCAAACGTAGCTGACTCAGACTCGCCAAGAATCTGGCAGATCCGTTCCTCATTGAGTCGCAGCACCAATCGCGGTTTCGAAGGGTACTCCCATTGCAGTATCGGCTCGCACGCGGGTTCACTTAGACGATCGAGGGCTTCCGTTGTGATTGACGCAGAGGGTGTCCGGTTGGGCCTGAGCTTGGCCGCCCTCAGCAACTGAGCGGTCCATTGAGGACGAATCCACGGAGATGCCTGAAGAATCGCGGATGTGTACTCTTCTGAAACGCGGCCACGTCTGAACTGCTGGAGAGTTTTCCAGAGTTCGGTGAAAGAACTTGACTTGAGGTCGCTGTACTCGGGTTCGACTCCACTGAGAATCTTCACTGCGATCGGCAGGCCAAGACCGTCTAGCCATTCCGGCAGTCTCCGGACGGCTCCCTTGAAAGTGAAACCAAACTGAAGCTTGAGGGTGTCGAAATATTCCTGCGCGCCGTAGCGGTCGATCAAGTTTCGCAAGTTAAGTCGGCGGGCTCCGGCAGCCACCGCGTTCTTGCAGGCGGTGGTTGGCTGTCCGGCAACGAACAGTGCTGGGAAGCTGATCTTGTCGGCTTTGAGAACCGCCGTTACGGCCGGCCAGACTGCGTCTTCGTTGGATGTGTCGCGGCAAACTTCCGGAGCGAGGATAGTTAGCAGGGCACCAAACATCTCCTGGCGCGACGCCGAAATCTCATTGCCAAGATCAACCTGCCAGGTGCTCTCGCACCACACACGGGGAAAACCCCACCGCTCCGAAAACCAGCGTGTCAGACCTTGGAATTCATCAGCTGTGATCCTCGCTTCGGCCACAGATTTGGGGTTGGGCAGGACCTCAAACCTATTGAGAAAGCGCAAGAACACATCCTCCAACTCCATTAAGGGATGGATTTCGCACGACGACGAGTTTGGCACTCCCATATAAAAAACACTACGGGCTTTTCCCAAATACGGCGCGAAAACCGCCGTCTAAGGGTCTCCTGGATTTCGAAGCACCAGTTTACGCCAAACTAGCGCCGAGGGTCTGTAAAGCTGTGAGGTCCCGCCGTCAGATAAGTCGGTGGGTCGAACTGGGACCGGATTGCTTTCTTGATCGGGAGATTCGTTCCAAACGGTTCGTCCAACAGAACGGTGCCAGAACCACACGAGACGCGCCGTTCTGATGGAGAGAGGCGTCGACGAACCCGAGAATTCAGCGTTATACTACCACTCGGAGTTTGATCGCGTCGTTGGGCGCATTCACAAGATCCTGCTTCGTTCCGAGATACCGTTCAGTCGTTTGAATCGACGCGTGGCCCAGCAGCAGCTGAATCTGTTCAAGCTCGCCGCCCGCCGCTCGGCAGAGCTTCGCACACGACCGGCGACAGTCATGAGGCGCGATGCCGGGGACGCCAGCATCTGTCGCATACTGCTGGAGCATCTGCCAGACGACCTTTTCGGACATGGCCTCGCCATGTACCTTGTCGCCTCGATTCACCGGGCGGAATACGCGGCCGTCGGCCAAGCCGGACGCCGAGGTCCAGGCGTCGATAGCCACTTTCACCCAGGTCGGCATCGGAATGGTGCGCACGCGGCCGTGCTTGCCAACGAGGTCAATAATGCACCAACGACCATCACGCTGCTGAACGTGTGCGAACGTAAGGCCCGCGACCTCAGATCGTCGAAGGCCGCAGCCAAGGAGAACAGCCAGAATGGCACGATCGCGCAGCCCCTTCATCGTCGCAATATCCGGCGCACTGAGGAGCGCCTGCGCCTGCCGTAACGATAGCCAGTTGCCGACACGGATGCCGACCGACTTCGCGCTCTTGACCCGGGAGATACCGGCGGCCAGCTCTGGTGCGAGTAGCCCATTGTCGGATGCCTCGACCGCCAGCTTGCGGATGGCCGACATCCGGATAATGATCGACGACGACCCGAGGCCGCGGGCCTCCAGTGATACTCGCCACGCGCTAACGGTGGCCTTGGTGAAGCCGGGCCGCTGCGCCTGCTTGTACCAGTTGATGAACTCGTCCAGCGCCATGTTGTACACCCGGCGCGTAATCGGCGAAGAGACGCTATCGAGCACAAGCGCCTTCAATCTTTGCCACTCCGCAATCTTTTCCACCACAATCAGTTCGGTCATTTAGGTCCTTTTATTGGGCCATATCGGAAGCCATTGGGACCTTACCTCGGTGTGGCGGAGACATCAAGGGAAGGCAGTGATCCTTGTTCGTGGACTGACGATTCGCATAACGATAGCGCCCGGGTTAAGCTAGACCTTCAATCTCAATGAAGGCTGTTTCCGAACTCCGCTTCAATACGCTGGCGGGTTATTCGCGCAGTTCGACAAAGGCTCTCGTCGCGCGGGATCTAGCATGGTACGAGGACGCAAATGAAAAAGTCCTCGGGCTGGTCGCCCTTGATCTGCCGGATCAGGACTACGTCATTTATGTGCTTGGGCGTGATGCGAAGGGCAAGTTCCGCTGCGTATGGTGGCAGGTCTCGATTGCGACGCAGGAGGAAGCGGCAGCCCTGCTTGACCGGAAGCTTGCGGAATTCGCACAGGCGCCGCCGGAAGAATTCCATCAAGGCGACGAGGTCGGAAGGCCGGTCGATTTCTTCGCTCCGCAGGTCGCGGAAGAGCGGCAGCATCCGGTCTTCAGGACGCTGATTTCGCAGCGTGGATACTCGCCGGCGCGCGCGATCATCGGTGAGATGATGCACTACTTTGAAGACGCTGACGGCAACTTCATCCAGCAATTTCAATCCGATGGATTCGACGCCCGCTTGTGGGAGCTGTATCTGTACGCGCTGGTGAATGAACTGGGTTACGGCCTTGATCGCGAACACGCCGCGCCTGATTTCCATTGCCAGGGTCTGCTCGGCGATTTCTTCATCGAGGCTACGGCGGTCCATCCATCCGACAGGGTTCCGCTTGTTGATGCTGCGAACAGGGGCGCGTATTTCGAGCACTATGTGCCGATGAAATACGGCAGTGCCCTGTTCTCAAAACTCCGAAAGAAGTACTGGGAACAGCCCCACGTCGCCGGACATCCGCTCGTGCTGGCCGTTCAGGACTTTCATGCGTCACAGGCGATGATATGGAGCAATTCGGCTCTCGTCGAATATCTGTACGCCATCCGTCAGATCGAGCGCGTGAACGAAGAGGGGCAATCCGAGATCGTCAGCGAACCGGTCACCGAATACAGATGGGGTGACAAGCCGCCTGTTCCGGCTGGGTTTTTCCTGCAGCCTGACAGCGAGAACATCAGCGCCGTAATCGCCAACCCAGGTGGGACAATTTCGAAATTTAACCGAATCGGTTTCCTTGCGGGCTTCGGCGATCGTGACATCAAGATGCTGCGCGGCGGTTTTTGCTACAAAGGTTCGAGGATTCCGGAACGCTTCGTCGCGGAAGTCCACGAGCCGGGATATGAGGAGACGTGGTGCGAAGGGTTGAACGTCTATTACAATCCGAACGCGAGAATTCCGCTGCCGCCTGACTCGCTGCCGTGCGCCGCGCATCATACCAGCCGCAATGGCCGCATCCTTAGCGATCAGCCGCCGTTTCACCCCGTCGGGTCGACGACGCACGTCATCGTTCCGACGTAGCATCAGCGGTAAGTCAAGTTCGTTCAGGCGCTCCTCGTCTGGCCTTCCGCGCGGGAAGATTGTTACCGCAAGATATCGACATTCCGGAGATGCATCCGGACCCATTGGCGGCAACGCGATCCGGATCGGGCTTTTTGAGGGACGTGGCGCTTTTTCCTGATAAACGCATTTGGCTCCGCGAATATTGATTCCGCGACCGGCGGCGATTATTCTCACGTGCCACAGTCAAGGAAGGGGGCACCGTGGTATGCAGATCGGTCGGCATCAAGGCTGCAGGGTTGATCCATCCGCCAACAGCAGAATACGGCGACGATGTCCGCCATTATCGGTAGCTATTTCGCTCTGATCTCCGCGATGCAACCCCCGTGTTTTCGGGGGCGGGAACCTAAGCCGCGATTGGAGCCGCCTCTTCGAGCCGTAAGAAGTGGACGCGCCCGAGCGAGTCGCCCGCTATGAAAGTGTCAGTTCCAGGTGAGGCGGCACAAGACAGGAAGCTGCCGTCTCCGAAAAATTTGGCCTTCTCGGCACCGGTCTTTAAGTCCCAAATTACAAGCGTGTGGTCATCCGAAGCAGATATTGCGCGCCGGCCGTCCGCAGTCACGGCAACCGCGTTGACCCAGCTGGTGTGGGCCACCAATGTGTGAAGTTCGACGCCGCTTTCCAAGTCCCAGACCTTGAGCGTTTGGTCGTCGGAAGCCGAGATGGCTCGCCGACCATCCGTCGTGAGCGTTACTGCATTCACCGATCCGGTGTGGCCGGCGAGACTTCGGATCTCGGCACCGCTCTCCAAGTCCCAGACCTTTAGAGTGGGGTCCTGGAAGGCCAAAACGGCCCGTCGTCCGTCGGCAGTCACTGCGATCGCTCTTATCAAGGCGTCAGTGTGAATAATGAAGCTGTGCAGCTCGGTGCCGTTCTCCAGATTCCAGACTTTGAGCAGTTGGTCCGCGGCAGCCGAGATCGCTTGCTTCCCATCTGCTGTTACAGCCACCGCGTTGACTTGCAAACTGTGGCCCACTAAGACAGATACTTCGGCGCCGCTCTCCAATTCCCACACCTTGAGTGTTCCGTCCTCACAAGCGGAGATAGCTCGTCGGCCATCCGCTGCGACTGCGACTGCATTGACACTGTTAACACTAATAGCTTGCCCCACGACCGTAACGATCTCGTCACCAGTCTTTAAATCCCAAACCTTGATCAGCTGGTCGCTGGACGCTGAAACCGCTCGTTCACCACCTGCTGCTACGATCGAGTGAATGCGACCGACGTGACTATGGATAATGCGGAGTTCGGCATCGTTCTCCAGGTCCCACACTTTCAGCGTTCTGTCGGTTGAAGCCGAAATAGCCCTCCTCCCGTCCGTTGTGACCGCGACTGAGGTAAGCCAACCGCCATGGCCGGAGAGGGTACGGATTTTAGCGCCGGTTTCGACATCCCAGATCATGAGCGTTTGGTCGTCGGAAGCGGAAAGAACTCGCCGCCCATCCGTTGTCACCGCAACAGCGTTCACACAAGCCGTATGGCCCTCGAGACTTCGGATCTCGGTACCGCTTTCCAAGTCCCAGATCTTGAGCGTTTGGTCGTCGGAAGCCGAGATCGCTCGTCGCCCATCTGGTGTGAGCGCCACCGCACTAACACCCTGCCTGTGACCTGTCAGCGTGCGGACCAGAGTGCCGTTCTTCAGGTCCCACACTTTCAGCGTCCTGTCTTCGGAAGAGGAGATGGCCATCCGCCCGTCTGCTGTGACGGCTACTCCAGTGACTCCCATATCGTGGTTGCAGAGGCTGAGGAGTTCGGTGCCGTTTTCTAGATCCCACACCTTGAGCGTCCCGTCTTCGCAAGCGGAGATGGCGCGTCGGCCATCTGCTGCGACTGCGACTGCATTGACCCAATCGGTATGCCCGGCGAGGGTGCGGAGTTCAGCACTAGTGTTTAGGTCCCAGACCTTGAGGGTACCGTCGTTCGACGCCGAGATGAGCTGCCAATTCCTGATCAGCGACAACGAACGGACCCAATCAGTGTGTCCTGAAAGCGTCTTTAACTCGGCACCGTTTTCTAGTTCCCAGACTTTCAGAGTTTGATCGCCAGAACCCGAAACAGCTAGCTGCCCGTCCGATGTCACCGCTATTGTAGTCACCCAGTTACTGTGTCCAGCAATGGTTCGAAGCTCGGCACCACCTGCCTGCGTGAGATCGGCTTTCAGAGGCCGCAACCAGGCGGCTCCCCGCCATTCGCGCGCACGATTAAGCAGCGGTTGCAACGTGGGCACGTTGAAACCCTGTAAGCGGCCCAACAACTGAGAAGCCAAGGGTGCTTTATCCTTCGCCAGAACATGGGCTGAGAGTCGAATCGCACTCTGCACCAGCCGCAGGTCCGAGTCGTCCCTTAAATATTCGTAGTCGGCAACAAGCGAATTCGCATCTGTCGAGGCGATCTTCGCCTGCATCCGGTCAAAATCTAGCAACATCTTCCGTAGCTCGTCATGCCTTTGTGCGCCGGCTAAATGAAAGGCCATGCGTCTGTCCATATAAGAGTCGTGCTCAGGTCCGTAGGCGTCTAGAAGACGCTGGTGCAGCGATGGCGCTTGGTCCGCCATTTGCGCACGCGCATAATCCAACTGGAGGTCGTGCAAAATGAGGTTGCTGTTCTTGTCACGTTTTGCCAGCGAAAGATCCACGAACAGTTCCATCGTATCTTCAACTTCCATCAAATCGACCGCCCACATCTTGCTGAGCGGCGCCGTTGGGATGGTTGTATTACCCGGGAACACCGCCAACTGAAAATAGCGCCCGCGCATAACACTAGGAAGTTCGTCGACACTCACTTGAATGGCTTTCAACAGGTTTGGGTATGGGTAATCGGGTAACTGCAATTGAATTTTATCTAGATCGGCGTGGCGAAGCTTATAAAGAAGGTTCTGCCAGCGATGAGGCTTCCCACGCACCAGACCGCCCACCATCGCCAAAGCCAACGGGAGCCGACCTCATTCCTTAACGACGTCTGCGGCCTCAGGCGGGAGACTCTCGATACTCTGATTTGCCCGGCTCGCGAGCAGTGCAAGCGCCTGGGCGACCGTGAGCACGTCGAGGCTATGCTCGTGCGCTCCGAGCGCCATGGCTACTCTGGCGTCACGGGTGGTGAAGAGCAGCCGACAACGTGGCGCGTTCACAAAGAACGCCTGCACGTGATCGGCATGCCAGACGTTATCCAACACCAGTAGTGCGGCTTTGTCGCGCAGCAGCGTTCGCAAACGGCTGGCGCTGGCCTCCGCTGTGTCAAACCCAGTGACAGACTCGTCGAGCGCCCGCCCGATTTCGCGCATCTGAATTACCAGATCACCCGGCTGCTGTCCGATCGTGACCCAGATCACTCCATCGGGGAACGCGGCCTGAATGATAACATCCTGACACAGGGCTTGGGACAGAATGGTTTTTCCGATGCCCGCCATACCGCGTACAGCAGTAAGCCCGATATGTCGCGGGGTCTGCTCGCCTATAACCACGTCGCGCAACGCAGTCAATTCTTCTGAACGTTCGATGTAGTTTGCCGGTAGCGGTGGCACGGTGACGAATGTGGCACCATACTTCTTCGGTAACGTGGCTCCCGACCTAGCAACAATGTCACCTATCAGTTCTTTCAGGGTTTCGTCATAGCGTGCTAAATCCGAGAAATCGCGGTATTGGCGCGTCTCCAGATGAAGCGGGCGGTCCGCATCCTTGTGAACCAGCACTGGGATTACACACTTGCCCCTGCGCTGTGAGCGAAGTTGCTCAGCGCGGCAGATGTCGGACCGAAACGAGGCTGTGCTCAGCAGGGCGAGAACGACCTCAGCATGATCAAGCGCTTGCTCGATCTCGCACGTCCAACTCGCTCCTCCAGCGAGGCGACTGATATCGAGCCATACTTCAAACCCACACGCGCCGAGGTCCCGTTGAAGACGCGATGCGAGATGACGCGCGTCCTTATGCGCATATGAAATGAAGATGCCGGTGAGATTGGGCATGCACCAGCTCGGGTGTGATCGACTCTAGTATAGCGGCGTGCGCGAGGGAGTTGGCGCCCTCCACTTCTCCGGATAACACCCACATCGTAGTGCATGGCTCCCGTTGTGGAGCATTAACGGAAGCTACTTTCTGTGGAGCCTCGACCGAAAAGTCTTAGGGATGTCGCAGAGCACGCGCGGCGTCGCTGGCGAGGGCTTTCGCATAGACTTGGTTTACGGTGTTCCGGGGAGTAGCAAACTAGATGCATCCTCTCGATGGGAAGCGTGACGAACGAGCCAGCGACCCGCTATTCTCACAACTGCATAACTGGTGAACAGGATGGAGGACCAGAATAGGTCGCCGGCAACCGTATTTCTAAAGAAAGGCAGCGCAGACATATAACACTGGACCATGCCCCTGACATCCCGCGTGTATAGGGATTCGTAATACCAAACCGCGAAGTTTGTGGTCAGAAAAAATATAATCGACGCGGCGAGCACCGATGTCAGTATTCGCGCCGCTCCGAGATGTCCTCGGACATAACGTCCGAAAAGCACAGGAACGGCTAGCGACGAATATACTACGACCATAATGCGCCAGTCATATGCCCCGATTACAAGGTCGCTGATTGCCAACGCAACAATCGGCACTGCCGCGGCAAGGATGCCGCTTCCGAGCAAAAACGAGGCGAAGAGAGCGCTGGCCGCAACTGGTGTAAAATTCGGAGCGTGCGGCGTTAGCCGCACAGCCACATCAAGCGCAACCAACAAGATAGATAAAGCAGCGGCCCTCTTTACAGAAATCCTCATCGTTATCATCTACACGCCTTCCCCGGCTTCTCACTATGAAATGTGTCAAATTTCCACAAAACCGTGTCCCCCTGACCGATCTTACAAACGCCAAACCCCTGGTCTGAAAAAGTGTCGTTGACCCAAAAAAGCCAGTTCTTGGCGGAAGGGCCACCACCTTGATTCTTGAGGTCATCAATGTAACTCAGAAACCGATTTGCTGCCGGTCCGGTGCACGGAAACTTCGGATCGCAGTCAAATGTCAATCCGTGTGGATTGGCTTTCGCTGCCGTCATTGCATCAAAAACGGTCATCCCTGCGTTGAACGGCAAAACGAACTCCTTGCGAACACCATCATTGTAATCGACGGTGAGTTGGATGGTTTGTGGCGCTTGCGCGCCCGCACAAACGACAAATACGAATGCCACGCACGCTAGCAGACGTCTTTGAACCCTCATGATGTTAGTTCTCCGCATGGTCATTTGCCCTCACCCCCAACTGAAATATTCTCGGCAAGCACACTTCTCACCGCTGCTAAACTGTCATCGATTGGAATCTCCATTTTGCTTTCCAGCTTACGGCTAGTATACACCCAGCCGCCACCCTTTGATCTCGAAGAACAGTTTGTCTTTAACTCCGGGCCGTGGCCGGAGAGATCGTCTTCCTGTAGTTCCGGTTGGCATATTGGCCGGTCATCTGTGACGCGCGGCTACGCGTGGCACCGCCGCAGGTGCTCGTGGATCGGGTTAATGCAGCGGCGAAGAGGATCAGCATACAAAACAGGAGTCCGAGTAGGCGACGCATGCCGTTACATCGGGTGATCGCTCGTACGAATTTAGGGGGATCGCCTTTGCCGCGGGTGAGGCGTGGGGCTAAAGGTGTTGGGGTCTCCGTTTGGAAGAAAGCGTAATCCGACCTCTAAGGATTCTAGAGTGATAGTGTGTCCCCCGGGTCGAGCCTCTTGGTGATCACAGATCGGTGTAGGATGGTAGGCATTCCCAGTTGGAAAAGAAACAAGATTGGTCGGAGCGTTGGCCGCTATCGCAGCTAAGCGAAAGACCTCGGCCTGCTTTAAAGAAATGGAGCGACCTGAATGAAGAACCCACAAGACGAGCTCATCTGGCAAGGTCGCCTTCACCTTGGTGATGAACCCGGAGTCTATGGCGACGCGGCGTATACCGGTCTCTGCGCCGAGCATCCGATCACCGTTAAGCCGTTTGACGCGACCTCAAACAAGGAAGACCTGACGTTCGAAATTGAGGCTGAGGATGTCCAGGTTTTCACTGGATATTCAGGCCATGCGGTCACGGTTTTCGCGTACGAACCAGATCCGACCGCAGGACCGAACAAGTGGAGGCAGGTCACGCTCCAGACGGCTAGGTTGACCGGTAATAGCCTAAACATCAAAATCACCAGTCTTAAGAGGCATAAGTACGTCTCGATTCAAGTTCGGGTGGACACTACTGTTGCAGCTGGCCTCTACAACGATTTTGTGATCGTGAGGTTAGCAATCAAGTCAACGACACACTACGCAGTCTTAGGATTCGAAGACTAATCGACTGCCGCGTAGCACGCCAAACGCGCTTGCCGCGCGGTTAAATATACCTGGAGGATACCGAATGATGAAACAGTTAAGATCCTTTGCCAGCCTGACTGCTCTCTTGTGGTCGATCGGTGTCGGATCACTGTGGGCGCAACGCTCATACGCGATCTCGGGGACAATCGTGACCGCGCGAGGCGTCATTGAGAACGGCACCATGGTTGTCGTGAATGATCGGATTAAGGATGTCGGCTCCAACCCTTCCGTGCCCAAGGATGCCACGATCATCAGAGTGGATGGAATCGTGTTCCCCGGTTTGATTGATCTTCACAACCACTTGGTCTGGAATGTCTTTCCACGCTGGACATTACCATGCCCCGTCGCCAACCGGTATGAGTGGCAAGCGTTGCCAGAGTATGCAGCCCGCCTGACTGGTCCAGAGGCAACCCTAATCGCAAATGACGCGGGATGCGACATGGAGCGGTATGCCGAAATCAAGGCATTGCTTGGGGGCGCGACATCGGTGGTGGGCAGCTACGGTCCTACGGCGGCGGCACCTCACCGCAATGACTGCGTAAAGGGACTGGCTCGGAATCTCGATGTGTATTCCGGATTGTATTCGGAGCAGGTCAACTCGGAACCACTCCGTTATGACGTATTTCCGTTCGAAATAAGCTGGGAGCAAGCGAAGGCGATTCGGGACGGACTCGGCTCTCGAGATCTGAAGGCGGTCATCTTTCATGTGGGCGAGGGTAAGGATGCTAGTGCCAACCGCGAGTTTCGAATGCTGAAGGCGCGCGGCTTTTTGCGCCCAGGCGTCAGTGTCATCCATGGTGTGGCACTTCGAGAACTAGACTTCCGCGAGATGGCGGCGAACGGTGTTGGGTTCATTTGGTCGCCAAGAAGTAATTTCGAGCTCTACGGTAGGACCGCCGACGTCGAGTCGGCCAAGGCGTCGAACGTAACCATGGCCCTGGCCCCGGACTGGAGCCCTACTGGAAGTAGCGGAGTCTTGGATGAATTGCGCGTCGCCGCCGCCTGGAATCGTGAACACGGTCAAGTCTTCAGCGATCTGGAACTGTTGCAAATGGTCACATCCAACGCTGCTAAGCTTGCGGGCCTAAGTGACAGAATCGGAACCCTTGCAGCCGGTATGATGGCTGATTTCATCGTACTTCCGAAACGCGGAGGTTCACCGCTAAGCTCACTCCTTGGCTCCGAGCCGGCGAGCGTAGAGCTAGTAGTAGTGGGGGGGATGCCACTGATGGGAACTTCGGATTGCCTACGGAAATTTCAAATCGGGAAAGACATCGATACGATAACAGTCTGTGGTCGGCAGAAAGCCTTGAATATACGCCAGGACACTGGAGGGGAGTCATGGGGGATGATTGAGGCCCGCCTAAAGGCCGGTCTAACCTCAGCCGGGACGTCGCTCGCCGAACTCACAGAGTGCTCGCCGAAATGAGCCCACAGGACCTGCAGGGTACGCGGCGTAACGTAGCGTGCGGCGCACCTGGGCGACGTCGCGGCGCTGGTCGTCGTATTCGCGATTTGCAGGCACTTTCAGCGAAGGTTTTTCGCTGGGAATAGTAAGGGCTGCCCCGTGATGCCCCTCGCCGAATGTCAGTAGGTGCCTGCGCATCTCGAAAATGGGGAGCATGCCTCCCGTTGTCGCACATTGTCGGTAGCTATTCCGTGAGCCGGCCTTGTAGTTCCCGGGGCCTCCGGCGCCGCCGTTGAGTCCCGAGAATGTAGGGGTGAGGTTGACTCCGGAGAGCAGCGCTCCACTGCCCGGTCTCCGCCAAGGCAATTATGCGCCCCTCCGGGGTGGAAGGACAGACCCCCAAGAGGGTATGCCATCCCCCATTTTTCCGGCTGCCAGCTGATCCGAAAGCCGTTAGGGAGTCGATGAACCGTCTCATGTTTACTATGGTCGTATCCGTAAAGAGATCATTGCGCTCTTTGAAGGCACAAAACTACTCTGAGTTTTAGGGGCCGTGTTCGCCAGGTAGGTGAGCCTTCCGTCTGTAACCCAGGATTGCAGGACCCTGAGGAAGTGCCGCGTGAAATTAGGGTGATGCCTTTCCGTGCCTCAAATTGTTTTCCGCCACGCAATGTTGCCATGCCAGGGAGTCCGGCGAGCGCCCCATGAGCCGGTGTGATTCTAGGAGAGATCGGGCCTTTCAATGAAGTCGGCTCGCCTCACCGGTAAGCCCAAATGGGTTCTCGCACTAAGCTGTGGCCTGGTTCTTGCCAGCCCTCTGGTCTGGTGGGAGCTACGGCAGCGGAACTCAGATGAACGAACCTATCGCATTGGCTTCGGTAACCAGCCGCCCCAACATTTTCCTGGCAAGGACGGAAAACCCACAGGACTCGTAGTCGAATTGATCAACGAAGCGGCCAGACGCCGCCGTATCCGTCTCCAGTGGTCGATGGAACCGGAAAGCTCGGAAGCGGCTCTCAAAATGAACAAGGTTGACTTGTGGCCCATCATGACGATACGGCCCGAGCGGAAGGGGGTCGTCTACATTACAGATCCTTACCGCGAAGATACGATCTGCCTTCTTGTGCGCAGTACAAGCGTGTTCACTCACTTGCAAGACCTCGGGGATGCCCGGATCGCATTTGATGGTGAGCCGCTCAACGTCAGGCTACTTCATCCGCATGTTCCGAACGCGAAACTCTTGGTGATCGAGTCTCCCAAGGAAAGGGTGCAGGCCGTCTGTCAGCAGCGTGTGGAGGCCGCCTACTTCGACGAATACACGGCGATCACAACTCTTCTGAGTGGCGCTTCCTGTGGGCAGGCGCTTCGGATCATGGAAGCACCGGAGCTCAGCGGTCTGTTGGGGGTAGGTGCGACGCTCGAGGCCAGGCCGGCCGCCGATGCGCTCAGGGCTGAAATCGGGAGCATGGCCGAGGATGGCACGCTAGACAGAATCGCTTCGAGCTGGAGTTCGCTGTTTAGCCGGAATCTTGCGATCGCCACTCAGCTTGCCCGAGCGCAAACCAGAGAGCGCTGGCTGATAGTCGGAATTTCGTGTGTGGGCCTTCTCCTCCTCTACACATTGTGGCAGGCTGGGCGAATACGGCGGGCTCTCACCAGCGCCAGGGAAGCCACAGTGCTGAAAAACCAATTTCTCGCCAACATGAGCCACGAAATCCGCACGCCTATGAATGCGATTCTCGGAATGACGGCGTTAGCAACGGACACTTCCGATCGCGAAGAGCAAGCGGAGTATCTGAACGATGTGATGCGCGCCGGAGAATCACTGCTCGCTTTGTTGAATGACATCCTGGACTTCTCCAAAATTGAAGCTGGACAATTAAGGTTCGACCACGTGAAGTTTGATCCAGGAGATGTGATTCGTGAAGTTTGTAGTTTACTTACGGAGGGAGCCAGAACAAAGGGACTCACCTTGACCGACCAGACGCCGACACCTTTGTCCTGCAAGGTTTGGGGCGACCCTGCGCGTTTGAGGCAGGCTGTAGTCAACCTGGTTGGCAATGCGATCAAATTTACAGAGATGGGCCGCATAGATTTAGAGGCGGCGATCGATTCCGAGTCCGATCACATCATCAGAGTTCGCTTCGCGGTGAAGGACACAGGAATCGGAATCTCCAAGGAGGCGCAACAACGCATCTTTGAATCGTTTGTGCAAGCCGATGGCTCAGTCACACGCAAATACGGTGGTACGGGCCTGGGTTTGTCAATCTCCACGGAACTGATTTCACGGATGGGCGGCGAACTCCGCGTGGACAGCGCGCCAGGGCGAGGATCAACGTTTTGGTTTCTTTTGCCGTTCGAGAGAGTTCAGGAGGAGAGGCGGGTCAACGTATGCCCCCAGGATATCAGCAGTTAGAGAAATCAACGGCCCAGTGACACAGCCGCGTTCCGCCGTCGGGCAAATCGTCAACTCGGGTGGCGCGAGTGAGTATGCCGTAAATGTGATCCGATTTGCGACGTCCATTGTGTTTTCTTGCGTTGGGGCTGGTCGAGCCCCGATATGTGCCAATATCGGACACTATTTTTCTGGCGCATGCCCAGAATTGCTCGGCGGGGCTCGTGTCTAGAACGAGACTTCGGTGCGCAAAGGACTTCGTGTGGGTCGGGGCCAGCGGGTATCCAGCTAGCAAGCTTTGTCGTAGGGCCCAATCGTCAACGAGGGCGAGTAAGACTGCAGCCGCATCCCTTACCCAGCACGCTTCCATCACTCGCACCGCAATGCCCGCATCGGATCCACTCGCGCCGCGCGCCGCGCCGGTATCCACGCCGCCACCGCCGCCACCGCCAGCATCAGAACGCCCGCTGCGATGAAGCTCAGCGGATCGTTCGGCTTGATTCCGTATAGCGCTTCCCGAAGCACTTGCGTCAGCGCCAGCGCCGCCGGAATGCCCAGGATCAACCCCGCGGCTACCATCCACAGACTTTCCCGTATCACTATCCACTGCACGTTGCCGCGCCCCGCACCCAGCGCCAGCCGGATGCCGATCTCATTAGTCCGCCGCACCACCGTATACGCCATCACGCCGTACAATCCGATCGCCGCCAACAGCGCTGCAATTACCCCGAACGAACCCACCACCTGGGCAAGCATGCGTTCTGTTCCGAGCGACGCCCGAATCTGCTCCTCCTGCGTCCGCATCGCCGCCACCGGCACATTCCGGTCGATCTCGGCGACAGCGCGCTGTACTGCACCTGCAATCGCCATCGGCGGCAGCGCCGTACGGAGCTCGAACGTCATGCCGCTCACTCCGTTTGGATCCTGCCTGTACGGCAGATACACTGTGGGCGGCGTTTCGTCCTTCAACTTGTCATACTTGGCGTCCTTACAGACGCCGACGATCTCGGTCCCGTCGCCATCTCCGAAGTAAAAGATTCGGCCCACGGCGCTCTGTTCCGCGAAATAACTGCGCGCAAATGTTTCGTTGACCACAGCCACTCTCGGAGCCTTCGGCCCATCTCGGCCGTCTAGGTCCCGTCCCAGCAGAATTCGAATCCCCATGTTCGTAAGGAAGCGGCTGCCCACGTGCAGGTCATACGCCGTGGCAGTTCGGCCATTTTTTGTTTTGTATCCCGGAATCCTCAGATCGGAATTGCTCATACTATCTGAAATCAATGCAATATCCGACAGCGTCGCCGTTCGAACGCCCGGGATCGCCGCCACCCTCTCCCGGATTCTCTCGTAGAGTCCGACTAGTTTATCGCCCTGATATCCACTGCGCGATCCGTCCACATTGAAAATCAGCAGTTGCTGCGCCTGAAACCCCGGATCGACGCTCCATAGATTCACGAGGGTGCGCACGAACACCCCGGCCCCTGCTAGCAGCAGTGTAGATAGTGCTACCTGCCCCGCAATCAGGAATCGGCTCACGCGCAACTGTGGGCTTGAACCCAACGCGCCCGGACCGTCCTTCAACGCCGGCGTGAGATCCACCCGCGTGGCGCGAACGGCGGGCATCAAACCGAACAGCAAGGCTGTGGCCAGCGCCGCAGCCACCGTGAACAGCAGGGCCCGCCAGCCGAGGTGTGTGTCGATGAGATTAGCCTCACTGCCAAGTACCACGCTTAAGACCAATTTTGCGAGAGAGGCTGCCAGCGTCAGCCCAAGCCCGGCGCCCAAGCCTGCCAGTAGAAGGCTCTCAGTAAGAAGCTGGCGGATCAGTCGCCTGCGCCCTGCTCCAATCGAAAGCCGCACCGCAATCTCTCGGCGCCGCGCAACGCCGCGCGCCAGGAGCAGGTTCGCCAGATTCGCGCAGGCGATCAGCAGCACCAGCCCGACTACGCCGCTCAACACTATTATGGTGCCCAGGCTCTGGTTTCGCAGAAGCTGGATGCCGCCGGCTCCGTTTTCGAGAAACGGACGCCACGGGTCTCCCTTCTGTTCCATCTTCTTGTTCGACGTCAAGCTCGCCCGTTGCATGACGGCCCCGAGTCCGGCCATCGCCTGCTTCTCGCTCGCGCCAGGCCGCAACCTGCCCATGATCTGCACCCAGGCTTTGTCGATAGCTTGTAGGTCATACCACTTGTTAGCGAAAACTCCGATTAGAGCCATCTGCAGAAACAAGTCCGGCGCATTTCCTGGCTCAATTCCCAAAAAAGTCCTCGGAGCGATTCCGATGATCGTCACCGCCCGACCGTTGATGAAAATCGTACGCCCGACGGCTTCCGGTTGGAGGCCAAGATGCCGCTCCCAGTATCGATAGCTGATCACGGCTACCGGCGAGGCGCTTGCGCGGTCGTCCTCCGGAGTAAGTGTTCTTCCGGCGAGCGGTGTCACCCCGAGGCCCGAAAAGAAATTCCCGGTAACGAACTGAACGCCCGCATAGTGGCTCTCCGCGCCAGCGATTATCGTCACTTTGTTCGACGCGAATCCCATGAGATCCGAGAATTGTGAGACGCTGCGGGCAAATTGCTGATACATAGGGTAAGGGAAAGAGCTACTAACCTTGATGCCTGACGGGGTTTCCGAGTGATAGCCGCTGTGGCTGGAAAATGGGAGTTCCCCGGTCGATAGCACCACGCGCAATTCCTCGGGCTCCCTCACCGGCAGCGACTTCAACAGAATCGCATCCGCCACGCTGAAAATCGCCGTGTTCGCGCCGATCCCGATCGCGAGCGACGCAATCGCCACCAGGGTAAACCCGGGGCTCCGCCGCAGCATGCGCGCTGCGTATCTTAAGTCTTTCCAGAAAGTCTCGATCGCGTGAAACGTCCACTGGTCCCGCAAATCTTCCTTCACTAGCGCCGGATTCCCGAACGACCGCCGCGCGCTCTCCGCCACACCCGCCTCCCGGTTC
>DATLVQ010000551.1:0-2003 GCA_035577325.1 Bryobacteraceae bacterium
GCAATGGGCGTACGGAGTCCGCGATCGTCGAGGGCGAAATTGCGCTGCTCAAAGATGGCGGCGCACGCCAGGATCATTGTTTCGCCGGTGGGTGGGTCCACAATTTCGGTGACACCGGGACACTTCAGGTATTCGCCGAAATAGGCCAGGCTCTTGATCTCAAGGGCCATACTGGCGTGCTGGGAAAGGCGTCCTGGAGTTGACATACTCCATAAAACCCATCAGGTTTGCTGCATGCAGAAGTTCGCCTTGGCCAATTTGATTGTTTCACGGAGGACTCAGGCGAAACATACTGTTCGACAGAATGATTACCGCACCACCAAAATCGATGCGATTCTGGCGCTGGGTGTTCCTTCTCTTGGAGGCTGTGGTGCTCGTGACATTCCTTGGCGCGTGGATTGCAGAGCGATGGTTCGATGTGACTTGGGAGCCGGAGTCCCGGGTGCTATCAGTCGCACTCGGGGTGCTGCTTATGCTTGCCTGGCTGTTTCTTCTGATCGCGAGTCCTTTTTTCCTTAAGAGCGTGTCTGAAAAAGGCATTTGACTGGCAGAATCACGCGAGTCGACGCAATTGAATTCGAATCATCGCCAGATGAACCCAAGCTTCAGCGCTCGACACGGTGCGTTCGTAGTCTCGCACAAGACGCCGATGGCGCATGAGCCAGCCAAACGTGCGCTCGACAATCCATCGGCGAGGCAATACCACAAAGCCCTTGACCGATTTGGAGCGCTTGACGACCTCCACTTCGAGCTTAGGCCAGTTATCGCGGACCCACTGTTCAAAGGTCTCACCGGTGTAGCCGCCGTCTACCCAGAGCTTTCGCAGCTTGGGGAACCATCGTGCGACCCGTTGCAGAACCTGTTGAGCCCCGTCTCGCTCCGGACAGTTAGCCGGGGTAACGACCACGCCCAGCAACAATCCCAAAGTATCCACCAGAATGTGCCGCTTGCGTCCCTTGATGTTTTTGGCGGCATCAAAACCAACCTTGCCCCCATGGCCGTCGGCTTTGACGCTTTGGCTATCGAGTATAGCGGCGCTGGGTTGGGCATCACGCTTTTCGTCGCAACGAACGCAGGTGCGCAGGGCATCATTGAGAGCGGCCCAGGTGTTGTTCACGCTCCACGCGCGGAAGATGTGATAGATGGTCTTCCAAGGAGGATACTGTTTTGGCAGAAGCCGCCATGGAATGCCCCCTTTGAGGATATACAAGATGGCATTGATCACGCACCGGCGATCGGTCGGCGGTCGGCCGCATTTCTTGGGTTTAGGAAGCATAGGTTGAAGAAATTCCCATTGAGCGTCGGTGAGTTCGGTTTCGTAAGTAGCGATATTCATCGCCCCAACAGCGGCTGCGCCGAAAATGTGGAGCGGCAATCCAACGCTTCATGTCAATATGATTCTTAACTTTTTTGGAAAATATTCTCACCTTGTGAACTAACTACGCATGTCATCGCGCCCGGCAAAAACCGCTTTTTCAGACACGCTCTAAGGCATTGCGAGGGGTGGCCCTCGCAGGCTGGATCATTGCGTTTGGCCTACTCGTATTGGGGATGCTTACTCCTGCACTATGACACACTTAATGCCGAACCAGGCAGCTTCAGGCAACGGCGCGGTTTCGTTTTCGGAGTCAGGCAATGGTATCGTCATATTTCCGATCCATTCCGAGGGCGAGCAAAACTCCGTTTTATAGAGTAACAGATTTGCTGGCGCCATCGTTCGGCGACGTGACGAGCGGCGCCGGAACCTAGAGTTCTGAACCACGATAAGCAAAAACTTTCTCCGGCCTCCTTCTTTTGGCCCTCGATTTCCGGCTGCTGGACATTCGCATCTGCCTTCCTCCCGTCCTGCTGAGACGGGGAGACGCGGAAACACGACCAAGGTCGAGCCGTCAGGCGGGGGCCGGGACGGTTGAGGGGCGGGATATCGAGCGTGCCGGGCGGCCGAAATGTTAGTTTCGTTCCGTCAAAAAGCCTGCCACGGCGCAAACAGCGCGCCAAATGTT
>DATLVQ010000552.1:0-3724 GCA_035577325.1 Bryobacteraceae bacterium
TTTTGCAGTACGCAGGAAGAGATTGATATGTGCGCCTTCCAAGCAGACGAACATTGGACAGCTCGCGCAAGGCCGAAGCATCCGTTTGAACCTCTCCGATCAGCAAGAACGACCACTCCGGTCTCGAGACCGCCAGATAGCGAACGATCCCGAGATCCACCCAGTCGGCGATCAGGCCGAAAAAGCCGATTACCGGATGCCGCAACTCCAGGCATTCCCCGGGCGCCGCCGTTGCCGGCAGACAAGCGTTTCGAAAGTGGGCGACATCGACGCCGTGTGTCACCAGAAATGTGTTCGGGTTGTATCGGCGTTTAGTCTCGTAGAGGCGGCTCGAAGAAACGATGACCAGGTCGGATTTCTCCATCAGCCGGCGCTCCATGTCGAGAATCGCGGTTTTGTCCGCGCCCGTAAACTGCGAGTACTCGTCCACGCAGTGATATACGACGAGACGCTCGCCGAGGGACCCGGCAATATCGCCCGAACTGGGCACAAAACTCCAGGTGATCGGCTTGTGAAAGCTTAGTTTCCGGCAGGCCCGGCGAAGGCTCCACGCCAGCATCCAGCGGTTCACTCGTCGGGCCGCCCAGTTTCCGTGAAAGGGAATCACAAGCGGAGAGAGCACGTAAATATTCTTCTCGATATGCTGACACCCTCGGCAGAACTGGCGCAGTTTTTTCAAGACTCGCCGGAGGTCTCGAATCGATGCGGTGGGGTTTCGATTTCCCGTTGAGTTAACCCACAGGACCCGGTTCTTCGTGGCAAGTCTCAGGGCGATGTGTTTCTTGCTGAGAGGATCGCCATCCCAGTCGTTGCAAAAGCAGATAATGTCGTTTCTTTCTAGCATGTCGATCCTGCGTTCGCCTCTATCAGGCTGGGCGCTGAAAGTCTGTCCGTGCGAGCGTCGGCCGGGCTGGGGTGGTGATCAATAAAATAGCGGTGCCAGAACTCGAACACCAGCAGCGCCCAAATCTCCTGGGATCGGTCCACCCGCCCCTTCTCATGCTCATCGACGATCCGGGTTATTGCGCCGGAGTCCATATAGCCGCTGCAAGCCGCCTGCCGGGCGAGCAAGTTGTCTCTGGCAAACTGCCGCAAAGGCCCGCGAAGCCACGAGGCGATGGGGATCGGAAAGCCTTTCTTCGGGCGGTCGACGATGGCGTTGGGTAGCACGCCGCGCATGGCCTGGCGCAGAATCGTTTTTCCGCCCTTTCCGCCAAGTTTTGAATCGTCGTCAAGCGTCGCGGCAAACTCTACCAGCTTGTGATCGAGGAACGGAACCCGCAACTCCAACCCGTTAGCCATCGTCATTTTGTCTGCTTTGATCAGAAGGTCGTCGGGCAGCCATACTTTGGAATCCACATAGAGCATCCGGTTCAGCGGCGAGGCCTTCTCCACGGTTTTGAAATAGCCGCCGAACACTTCGCTCAATTGCTGTTCCGAGCGCCGCATCCGATCCTCACCGACCAGCTGCCGTTTGCTTTCGGCGCCGAAGGCGCGGGACACGCCCCGGTAGCTGGCTTCAAGAGACTGGCTAGACATCCGCGCATAGTGCCTAAGCGCCTCCGAAGGCGCGAGGCGCGCCAGCCATGGTGCAAGCAACCCCGCCGCCGGCAAGAGCCGGTGGATCTGGTCGAGAGCCAGCATGCGCGGGTAGATCCCATAGCCGGCGAGAATCTCATCCGCGCCTTCGCCCGACAGGACCACCGTAATGTGCTCTCGTGCCAGCTTGGAAATGAAATACAGGGGGATCGAGCTCGGATCGGCCAGCGGCTCATCGAGGTGCCACACGAGATCGGGTACAAAGTCTTGAAACTCTTGGGGGCTCAGGCGGTACTCGTGGTGCTCGGCGGCGAAGGTATTAGTCGCAAGGCGCGCGTACTCGAACTCATTCGCTTCTTCCTCTTTCGCGCCCGAGGCCTCATAACCGACGCTGAAAGTCTTCGCCCGGTCACCGCCGGCGACCTTGCTCATGAGGGCCAGGATTGCGCTTGAGTCGAGCCCCCCGCTTAGAAAAACTCCCAGGGGCACCTCGGCGATCAACCGCATGCGGACGCTTTCTTCGAGCAGTTCACCGAACCGCTCGAGAGAATCCTGCGGCGACTGCCCTCCCGGGGCCGAATAGTTGATATCCCAGTACTTCCTGGTTCGAATTCCCGTCTCATCCATCACCAGCACATGCCCAGGCTGCAGCCGGAAAATGTTTTTGAACATGGTCCGTGGACCTGGCACGTAGCGCAGCGACAGGTAGAGATCAAGAGCTTCAGAGTTAACCTCACGTGGGATCGACGGCACCTCGAGCAGCGCTTTGATCTCCGAGGCAAAAGCGAAAAAACGGTTATTGCGGTAGTAGTAGACCGGCTTGACTCCCAAGCGGTCTCGCGCCAGCAGTAGGCGGCATTTCCTGCGGTCCCAGATCGCGAAGGCAAACATGCCGCGGAGATGGTGAACGCAGTCCTCGCCATATTCTTCGTAGGCGTGCAGAATGGTCTCCGTGTCGGATCGGGTCTTGAAGGTGTGACCGGCAGCTGCCAGCTCGGCTGCCAGGTCGCGATAGTTGTAGATCTCCCCGTTGAAGATGATGGCCGCCGAACTGTCTTCGTTAAATATCGGCTGCCTCCCGCCGCTTAAGTCGATGATGCTCAGCCGCCGGAATCCTAGCCCCACCGGGCCTTCGACGAAATGCCCTTCGTCATCCGGACCGCGGTGGGCGAGACTATCGGTCATCTTCGCGATCACTGACCTGTCCGCGAGTTCAGTCCGGTCGAAGTTTACGATCCCACAGATTCCGCACATATGTGTTTTTCTTCCGAACGGGCGGCATGTTCGCCAAATCTCGTTCCTGGCGCCGCAGGTGCAAACTGCCACGACTGGCTGAAATACAGTCCCGGCTCAGACCTTTGGAACACGTTTCTCCCGTGATGACTTAAGCCGGAAGCTCGAATGGCCACGACCTGTTTTAAGAAGCCATCCTCCGTCCGCAGCCAGAAGAATTCCCCTCGCATGCGAAAGCCCGCGACGCAAATCTCGCCATTACCAGTGGAGAAAATGACCAGGTCCTCGAACCCGTGATGCGCGTACGCGCACGCAATACCTCTCCCATCTTCCACTGGCAGCCGCCGAGCTACAGGAAGCGGCGATGCATGTTTGAATGCCGTTTGAAAGGGTGCGACGAGAGTGATCGCAGCGGCCGGCACAGACCCGGCCAGGCTGGCGCGCAATGTCAAACTGGGTCGCTTCTCGCCATATCCGGCGGACGCCCACCCTCCGATCCGCGCCATACAGCCACGAACAAGCTCCTTCCGCAAAGGTTCGGAGGCGTACAGGCTCAGCAGAAGCCCCGCTCCATCGGCCCGTGCCACAAGCGCGTCGTCTTGTTCGAGACTGGACACCTCGACGCCGGGTGCGAAGTGGTAATGGAAATCAAAGGTATGCTTGCCGGATCCGCGGAAGTCATCGACAATGATCCAATATCCGGACTGGACGTGCAGCAGGCGCCGCCGGTGGACCACTCCCTCGGGCAACCGAAGGTACCCATCGTGCTCCGCCTCTATGTACTCGAACGCGGGCAAAGCCGGCTCCCTCGCGGTCCGGCAAGATAGTTTTGTCTTCCAGCGAAACGTTCCGTCAGTTTCAGCCTGATCGGCATCGTCGATGGTGACCGTGTTGTGGGCTCGTGTGGAGCGAAAATGATTGCGCCACTCCGGCGCGCCGTTGTAAACGAAGG
>DATLVQ010000553.1:0-3218 GCA_035577325.1 Bryobacteraceae bacterium
CGTGAAATACATGGCATTGGAGAATCCGTTTCAGGATCCTCAACGGTTCGAGCGGCGCATACCGGAATGCGCGGTGGTGATTTTCGGCGCGAACGGAGACCTGACGAAGCGGAAGCTGCTGCCGGCGTTGTATCGTCTGGCCTACGAACGGCGGCTCTCACCCGACTTTGCGGTGATCGGGATCTCACGCACACCCATGACGGACGAGCAGTTTCGCGAGCGGATGTGTACTTCGGTCTCCAAATACCTCGAGGATTCCCCTTTCGACAAAGAGGTCTGGTCCGACTTTGGCCAAGGCTTATACTACATGTCCGGCGATGTGGCGGACCCCGCGACCTATTCGACGTTGGCCGCCCGGCTTAGAGAGATCGAGGACCAGCGGCACACCAGCGGCAACGTGCTGTTCTATTTATCTACGCAGCCAAGTCATTACGAGCCGGTGGTCAAGGGGATCGGGGAGGCCGGGCTGGCTGCGGGCAAAGGTTGGCGCCGCATCGTGATCGAAAAGCCGTTTGGCCACGATCTGGGGAGCGCGCGCGGGCTGAGCGACAAACTGCACGAGGTCTTTCGCGAATCCGACGTCTATCGCATCGATCATTACCTCGGCAAGGAAACCGTCCAGAATATCCTGGCTTTTCGGTTCGGAAACGGAATTTTCGAGCCGTTGTGGAACCGGCGTTATGTGAACAGCGTGCAAATCACTGCGGCGGAATCGATCGGCGTGGAGGGCCGCGGCGGCTACTATCAGGAAGCTGGGGCGCTGCGGGACATGATCCAGAATCATCTCCTGCAAATTATGGCGACCATTGCCATGGAACCCAGCGCGACTTTTCAGCCCGATGCGGTGCGCGACGAGCGCGCGAAGTTGCTACGATCCATCCGAATAATGAAGCCGGCGCAGGTTCTGGCCGATTCGGTAGCTGGGCAATACGGATCGGCGCGGATCGGCGGCGCCGACGTCCCCGGTTTTAGGCAGGAGCCCGGCGTCAGTAGCGACGCGCAGACCGATACGTATGCCGCCGTTACTTTTTTTGTGGACAACTGGCGGTGGGCGGGAGTGCCTTTCTACATCCGCACGGGCAAGCGGCTTCCCAAGCGCGTGACCGAGATCGCCATTCAATTCAACGCGGCGCCGCACGCGGTTTTCGGCGACAATGGCAACGGCACCACGCCCAATCTGCTTATCTTGCGGATCCAGCCGGAAGAGGGAATATCGCTGCGATTTTTGTCGAAACGGCCGGGCGCGGGCATGAATCTGCGGCCGGTGTCGATGGATTTCAATTATGGTTCGAGCTTCGGCGAGCGGTCTCCGACGGCGTACGAAACCCTGCTCCTCGACGCCATGGTGGGCGATGCGACGCTTTATACCCGGCAGGACATGGTGGAGGCGAGTTGGGCGGTGGTCGAGCCCATCATGCAGGTCTGGGACGCAAACCATTTTGACCTTCCGAACTACCCAGCCGGAACCTGGGGACCCAAAGCCGCGGACGAAATGCTGGCGCGCCGCGGGCACACGTGGAGAAAACCCTGAGCGCCACAATCCACCCGGAAAATATTTTGCGCGAGCTTTCGGATCTCTGGGTATCGCTGGGGAAGGAAGCGGATCCCGATCAGCCATCGGGCGTGTTGCGCGCCTGCACCATGACGCTGATGGCGGTGGCGGAAGAAACCGAAGATCCTGGCGACGTGTGGTCCGTTATGGCGGCGCTGATGCCCGAGCACCCCAGCCGCGCCATCGTGATCCGATTCCGCCAATCGGCGGCTAGGGAGTTGTCGGCACGCGTGTTTTCGCAATGCTGGATGCCATTTGGATACCGGCGCCAGATTTGCTGCGAGCAGATAGAGATCAGCGCTTCCGACGCCAGTTTGTGCGATCTCCCCGCGGTGATCGTGCCGCTCGCTGTCTCCGACCTGCCGGTGATTCTGTGGTGCCGTGGCGCGCGTCTTTTTGATCTCCCCGAGTTCGCGCCGGTTGCCCAGATCGCGCACAAAGTAGTGGTCGATTCAGCGGCATTCGGCGATCCTGCCGCAATTTTGAAGCGACTGGCGGGGAGTGAGCAGGTTTTGGGGGATCTGGCCTGGACGCGGCTGACGCGCTGGCGCGAACTGGTGTCGCAGATTTTCGAAAATCGGAGTCATTGCAGCCGGCTGAAGGGTGTGACGGAAGTGAGGGTGGGATTCGGCGGCAAGCGCCCGCCTGCAAGCGGTTACTACATGGCGGCATGGCTGCTGGATGGTCTGGAACGCACGGGCGCGAAGCCGGAAGTCATCTGGCAGTCGGCGACGGACGCGTCACCAGGTCTCACGCAGGTCGAACTCACGGGGTCCAACGGCCATAGCTTGCACGTGTCGATTGTAATGACGACGGATGCCGAACGGCAGACCGCTCAGGTGCATGTGGATTCGCAATCCAGCTTGGCAGTCTTCCCATTGCACAACGATTACCTTTTGCTGCGCGAGGAGCTGTCGATTCCCGGCCGCGATCCGGTTTACGAGAGAAGCCTGGCGCGGGCGGCGCGGCTGGCCTCGGGCAGGAAGCCGTGAGCGTAGAACGGCATATTTTCGAAGACGCGCCGTCTACGGCCGAGGCCTGCGCACAATATATTCTCGGAAGTCTAAAGGAGACGCGGACCACGCAGGATTACGCCACGCTTGCAGTTTCGGGTGGCTCAACTCCCAAGCTCCTGTTCGAGCACATGGCGGCGGCGAAATTCAATTGGGATGGTGTGCATCTGTTCTGGGTTGATGAACGCCCGGTTCCGCCCGACGATGAGCGCAGCAATTTCAAGCTGGCGCAGGTTGCGCTGATCGGTCCGGCAGGCATTCCGAAACAGCAGGTGCACCGCATTCGCGCGGAGCTGCATCCGACGGCGGCGGTCGAAATGTACATAGACGAGATTCGCAGCTTCTTTAAACTTGGGCCCACCGAATTGCCGCGATTCGACGTGATCCAGCGTGGCATGGGCCCCGACGCTCACACTGCCAGCCTGTTTCCGGCACAGCCTCTCATCGCCGATCGCCAGAAAATTGCGGCCGCCGTGTATGTGGAGAAAATGTCGCAGTGGCGCATCACATTGCTCACTGGAGTGCTGGTGGCCGCGCATCACACGGCGGTGCTGGTAACGGGCGAAGACAAGGCTCAGAGCGTGCGCGCGGTTTTTGAAGAGCCTTTCGATCCGATGAAATATCCGGCGCAGGTGGACATGCGCGACGGCAAG
>DATLVQ010000554.1:0-2296 GCA_035577325.1 Bryobacteraceae bacterium
CAGTTACAAGGTATGGCTCAGCCGATTCGGGCTCGACCCGAACATCGTAGGCCAAACCTTCCTCTTGAACGACAAACCCACTACGCTGATTGGCATCATGCCCAAACGCTTCGCCTTCTGGGGCGGGGACATTTGGATGCCTACCGCCGTCGATCCCGCCGAACCTGGCGCCGAGAGGCGCAACTTCGTCCTCTACGGCCACCTCAGGCCGGGGCTGGACGTCAGAGCGGCGGAAGCCGAGCTGGATGGCTTGGCGAAGCAGTTGTCCAGAATTTATCCGCGGAGCTATCCCGCGCACTTTACCGTTCGGCTGGACGGGCTCGGCTACATCGCGGTTGGAAAGTTCCAGACCGCGCTCCTGACGCTGCTGGCCGCCGTCGGCCTGCTGCTGCTCATTGCCTGCGCTAACGTGGCGAATCTGCTGCTGGCCCGGGCGGCTGTCCGCCAAAAAGAACTGGCTCTTCGGATGACCCTGGGCGCGGGACGCTGGCGAATCGTCCGCCAGCTTATGACGGAGAGCATTCTGCTCTCGCTTGCCGGGGCGGCCGCGGGATGTTTCTTTGCCTCGGCAGCCCTGAAGGGGATCGTTGCATTCATTCCCCTGTACACATTTCCCGACGAAGCGGTCATCTCGATAAACCGGGAAGTGCTTCTGGCGACGGTTGGCATCGCCATCGCCACGGCATTCATATTCGGCCTGGCGCCGGCGCTCTCTTCAGCGAGGCGCGATCTGATCGAACCGCTCCGCAGCGGAGCGCGCGGCAATACCGGGTTCCGCCGTGGCCGCATGCGGCGCGTTTTGGTCGCTGGCGAAGTCGCGCTTTCGATGCTCCTGCTTATCGGCTCCGGCCTCTTGATGCGCACCTTCTATCTCGAACGGCATGTCGACCTCGGCATTCGCACCAGCCATGTTTTGACTACCGGCCTGACTCTGCCCCCCACCCGCTATGGGACGACAGACTCGCAGGCGCGATTCCTTCGCGAACTGCTCCCACGCCTCGAAGCGCTGCCGGGAGTGATCTCGGCCGCCGCAGCTCTCGACGGTCCACCGAACGGCGGCAACGCCACCGAATTCGAGGTGCCGGGCGCCGCGCACTTCGAGCGCTGGACGGGTAAGTTTGTGCCATGCAGCCGCCAGTACTTCCAGACAATCGGTCTGCGTCTGCTGGCAGGGCGGCTGCCAACCGCGGATGACGAGAACGGCAAACGGAAAGTCGCGGTCATCAATCAGAGCATGGCGCGGAAATACTTCGCGCGGTTGGACCCCATCGGCCAGCCGCTGATGATTTCCGCTCTGAAGAACGCGCCCGATCCTATCGCCGATCCGCGCTTCGAAGTGATTGGCGTGGTATCGGACATGAAGAACCAGGGACTGCTTGTAGGAGTTGCACCCGAGGCGTTCATCCCCTATTCGGTGGCAGGGTATGGCGGGGATGTGATCTTCGTGCATACCGTGGGCGACCCAGCGGCGCTGAACCGTAGTCTCACGACCGAGATTCTCCGGCTGGACAGGAGCGTTATTCCGCAGCAGACCATGACGATGGACGAAATCCTGGATATCGGCCAGTACGCCCGTCCGCGCTTCGGCCTCGCGCTGTTTTCCGCCTTCGCGGGCATCGGACTGGTGCTGGTGACCATCGGTGTTTACAGCGTTGTCTCATGGACGGTCACACAGCAGCGCCATGAGATCGGCATTCGCATGGCTCTGGGCGCGAGCGCCGGCCATGTCCGCTCGATGGTCCTCACCAGCACTCTGCGGTTCGTGCTGATGGGCGTGGCGGCCGGCATCGTGCTGGCGTGGGTGGTCGGCCGGGTTTTAGCGAGCCAGCTTTGGGGAGTGTCGGGATACGATCCGTTGACGCTGTGCGGGGTGATCGCAATTCTGATCGTCGTGGGGCTGGCGGCAGCATACGTGCCATCGTTGCGCGCGACACGCGTGGATCCCGCTATCTGCCTGCGCTGGGAATAAACCAGTGAACCCGGCCGTTTGCCCTCGCCGGCCTTTCTGCGATATGAATGGTAGTCCCGAGGCAAATCATGAAAATGAATCTGCTGTTAATCCTTGCGCTGGCCGTTCCCGTGTTCGCTCAGACCACCGTCAAAGACGCGCTCGCCAAGCACTGGAAAACGTCCGGCGAATTCACCATCGCGGTCGCCAATGCCATGCCCGCCGACGGCTACACGTTCCGCCCGAATCCCGAAGAGATGAGCTACGGCCAGTTGATGGCGCATATCGCGGCCGTCAATCTCAATGCCTGCTTGAACGCCAGCGGTCTCGCCAAGCCGGCCCTTCCGC
>DATLVQ010000555.1:0-2129 GCA_035577325.1 Bryobacteraceae bacterium
ACGTTTATTTTCATCAGAAGGAACTCTGTGCGTGCTGGCCTCTTTGGTGAAATGCCTAGGAGCGCGCCCAAATCGGTGTTCTGGCGGAGCCCGCTGTGAGTCGCCGGGATTCCTTCGAGCGTGGCCCTCAGAGAAGACAATGTTGCTAGACAAAAGATGGCGGTATTTGAGGAGAAGGTAGACGACGACATTTGGACGACCTCAAAGGGGCACGTTGTAACGATCTCACGGGGCCTACTTCTAGTCCCTTGAATTCGCATCAGGTGGTGTAGCTGACAAGGCGAGTCCATGGTTGACGCCCGCCACTCCATGCGTTAAACTCTTCTGTTCAAGGCATTTCGTAGCTTCTCCTTCAACTCCCTATGGAAGAAACTTTGCGCGCCCTTGGCGAAATACTGCTGAAAGCCGTGCCCACGTTTGTTCTGGTGTTCCTGCTGTACCTCTACCTCGCGCGGATGTTCTTCCGGCCGCTCGAAGAGGTCTTGCAGCGGCGGTATGAGGCCACCGAAGGGGCGCGCAAGCTGGCCGACGAGAGCCTCGCAAAGGCCGAGGCCAAAACCTCGGAATACGAGGCCGCGATGCGCACGGCTCGCGGCGAGGTTTACAACGAGCTGGGGCAGCTCCGGCGGCAGTTGCAGGCCGATCATGCGGCCGCTATCGAAAAGGCGCGCCAGGAAGCGGAAGCGCAGATCAACGCCGCGAAAGCCGCGCTCCAGCAGGAAGCTTCCCACCTGAAACAGCAACTGGCCGGGGAGAGCGACGCGCTGGCTACGCAGATCGCAGAGTCCATTCTGCGAGGACGCGCGGCATGAGAGCGCGGGCTTTTTGGACCGCTGCCGGCATGGGATTGCTGCTAGGCGCATCGCTCGTGATGGCGCAGGAAACACCAGGCGCAGCTACAAATCATGAAGGGGCCAAGAGCGAAAGCGCGCCCGAACCGTCGCCCATTTGGGCCTGGGCGAATTTCGCCATTCTCGCCGGTGCGCTGGGCTATTTGATCGTCAAAAAGGGCGGACCGTGGTTCGCTGAGCGCTCGCACACCATTCGCAAGGGAATCGCGGAAGCGGAGGAGATTCGCCGGGGCGCCGAGGCGAGCGCCGCCGAAGTCGACCGGAGGCTGGCGGGGCTGCAGACCGAAATTCAGAACCTGCGCGCTAATGCGCAGCGAGAGGAGGCGGCTGAAGGCGAACGAATCCGGCAGCAGACGGCGACGGATCTGGCGCGTATCCAAGAGCATGCGGCGCGCGAGATCGAGGCGGCAGGTAAGAGCGCGCGCCTGGATCTGAAGCGTTACGCGGCGCAACTGGCGATAGACCTGGCGGAACAGAAAATACGCCGGCAGATGACGCCTGAAGTACAGGTTGCGCTCATCGAAAGATTTGGCCGCGATCTGGATCATTCCTCCGCGGGCCGGCATCCGAATAAGTAATCTCAATGGTTTCCTCCGCTATCGTTGCGCGCTACGCGAGTGCCCTGGTAGACGTCGTTACCGGCCCGAAGGGCATGGACGCGGCCCAGACCACGCAGCAACTGCGGGCGTTCGCGGCAGTGCTGGCCGGGTCGGCGGAACTGCGCAATGCGCTTACGTCGCCGGCAGTTTCTCCGGCGCGGAAACGGGCTGTGGTAGGGCGGCTGGCCGACCAGCTCGGCGTGGCCAAGATGGTGCGCAACTTTCTTCTGGTGCTCAGCGACCACCGGCGGCTGGCCGCGCTGGCGCAGATGATCGACACTTTCGAGATTCTGCTCGACGAGCGCCTGGGCTTTGTCCGCGCGGACCTGCGCTCGGCGCGTGAAATGGACGAGCGGCAGAAAACCGCGCTGGCCGGCGAGCTCTCACGCCTGACGGGCAAGCAGGTACGGCCGCGCTTCGCCGTGGAACCGGAACTGATCGGCGGCGTAATCGTGCGGATTGGGTCGACGGTTTACGACGGGTCGGTTAGAGGGCAGTTGGATTCATTAGCGCGCCGGTTGGCCGCTGAGTAATTAGGAGCGGGCGGGACAGCCTGCCTTACCTGGGGATTAGCAATTATGGCTCAAATGCGAGCAGACGAAATAACCACCCTGCTGCGGCAGGAGATTGAGAATTACGAGCGCGTCATCGATGTGAGCGAGACGGGCTCGGTGATCTC
>DATLVQ010000556.1:0-4101 GCA_035577325.1 Bryobacteraceae bacterium
AGATCCCAATCCCGGATGCGCTTCGCAATGCTCTGGGCAAGAAGCGAATTATTGCTTCGTTGGCATTCGATCCACCCGTCAGGCGCCGACGCGCGGAATACCTGGGAGTGGAAATGGGAATGCACCTCTTCCGAGGCAAAACACCCGACGAAATCGTTGCCGCATATCGATCCGTCACACGCGACGAACGGGAGGAGGCGCCCGGCGCACTTCGAGCGCCGCATCAATGCGAACTCCTGCCGAGATCACGCGTGGTCGAGACCAGCACGCTACAGCGCCGCGAGTGGGCGTTTACCCGAACAGACGCAAAGTATGGGGAAACGTATTTCCTGATGATTCAGGCACGAAGGAATTGGGCACCTCCGGAAATCACGGTACAGGACTTCGGCCTCGCCGTAACGATCACCGCAGATGAGCCACGTCTCTACAGCCAGGTGCAACAACGTGTGCGCGCTCGACAACGTGTTCGGCGAGGAGCCTAGCCAAACGAAAAGCGGAACAGGGTGACGGTAGAGGAAATGATGGGAAGGAACGGCGGGAATCTAATCAGCGTATCCACACGCGAGGCTTCGCTTAAGAGGCGCTTGCGGCGCCACTTGAAAGCTTTGGGCTTTCACAAGGGCGACGACGGCACCCTCATGCCTCCCGGTACTGGAAAGGATGCCATTCGCACGATCCACACCGCACAACGAAATGACCGGCTCGCCGTGAGTCAGAATTTTCTCTCCGAACGTATGCCGAAGCTCCTTAAATACTTCGCCTCGGGAGGGGACGTAGACCCGGCCAAGATTTCGCCCGCGCTCCAACTCGTATCAAGCGACACGTGGGAGGGCGACCTGTTCAGACTGGCCTCGTTGACTTGGTCGGTACCTGTGTCCAACGGCTTTGGCCGGCGACTCCGATTCCTCGTCTGGGACAACCACAATGGCAAGCTGATCGGCATAATCGCGATTGGCGACCCCGTATTCAATTTGTCGGTGCGGGACAAAATCATCGAATGGAACGCGCAGGCGCGTGGAGAACGGCTAGTCAATATCATGGATGCCTATGTTCTCGGTGCTCTCCCACCATACAATGCCCTCCTCGGTGGGAAGCTCGTCGCTTGCCTGGTTCGTAGCCGCGATGTCTACGACCATTTTTCCAAGGCGTACGGCAAGACCGCCGGTATCATCTCGAAACAGCAGAAGAAGGCCCGCCTTCTGGCGGTGACCACATCCTCCTCCATGGGCCGGTCCTCTGTCTACAATCGGCTGAAGCTGGGTGGAATCGAATACTTCAGTCCCATCGGTTACACCGGCGGTTGGGGGCATTTTCATATCCCCGATAACCTGTTTGCAGATCTTCGCGACTACCTTCGCGAGATTGGCCATTCCTACGCCGACCTTCACCAATTCGGTGAGGGGCCGAATTGGCGAATGCGCACCACGCGCGCCGCGCTTGAAGCGCTGGGTTTCAATGACGATCTGCTCCGTCACGGCATTGAGCGTGAAGTCTTCTTCTGCCAACTCGCCGACAACGCTTTGAAACTCCTTCGCACGGGCAAAGGAAAGCCCGACTTGTCATCGCTCCATTCTGCGGATGACGTCTCCAAGCTTGCAATCGAGCGCTGGATGTTGCCACGGTCGGAGCGCAGGCCAGAGTTCAAGGCTTGGAAGCGCGAAGGCATCGAAGCGCTCCTTTTCGAGCCCAACCCCGAAATTCCGCTGAAGCTGCGCAAGCGAGTCTGAAACCGTGGCGATGTCTCTCGATCAATGGCAGGAACGGTTGCAGAGCCACTTCGCCCAACTCGCATCGCTCCGGTCCTACTTGGATTTTCCATTATTCGCGCTTGAGCACGGCTTGACCGAAGACGAATTTGACGAGATCACGGACCTACTGCATGCCCAGTTGGAAGAGGACGGATGGAAACTCGTACGGCATTGGCTCCTCTGGGTTGTCTATGCGACCGAACTGGGCTATGACTACGACGGCGGCGAGTTCTGGCCATCATTTGAGCAACGCACGCCGCGCTGGAAGGAGCCGATCACCTCTACGCGCCGCAACCAACTCCGAACATGGTTTTCGAGGTTTCAGACAACCTACCACGGCGTTAAGCCATCGGGCGAGTGGGCAGAGCATTTTTCTATCATCGCTTGGCCCATCACGCATGCCATCTTGCCTGAGTATCTTCAATGGCAGTTTGCCAGGACTCTCTATGATTTGCGCTACCAGCTTGCGCACCTTGAAGCGTTAAGTCCGAGTGCTGTGGGAGAACTGCTTGCGGCGAATGCGTGGGATGCTTCGTCAAGGTTTCGCGAGTTTCTTCAGCAACAAGAGTTGGCAGGACGAATCGTCCTCGCACTCTTGAGCGACAGAACGCAGGAGGGCCAGAGCCCCATCCATCCACCGACGCTTGAGCGTCTGGTGTCCGACCTTGAGAGAGTTCAAAGCACCCGCGAATGGCTCAAAGAAACACGCTCCCTGGTAGCCGAACGGCTTAAAGGTTCCGCGCGCACTCAGGCCGGCGCGTCCTCCCGACTCGATGCGGGTGATGGCAGTGCAGGGCGTGCGACACCTCGCATCCGCCCCACATTGATGCTCCGCCGTTCGAGCACTTCGACGTGGTCGATCGTGATCGACATCCCGAGTTTCGGCAGCGTGGCGAGATCGTATCCCGACCTGCACAAGTCGCTCAGGAGCACTCGGTGTAAGATCACCGGAACAGACACATGGCACCCAAGCGGCTGGCTTCTGACGGGTGCCCGAAGACAAGTGCTTAAAACCTGGCCCGGCGCAGGCACCCCCCTGGTGCAGTTTGAGCGATACGACCAAGTGCTTGACCAGTTCATCTGCGCAGAAACCCGGCTCCCGGCGGGGCCGATCTGGCTTTGTCGGATCGGAAGTGACGGTCTTGCCCGCGAGGTGACGGGCCGGATGGTTCGACCTGGTCGGAAATACGTTGTCCTGAGCGAGACCGCGTTTCCATCATGGTCTGGCCTCCTGGCGTCATGCAACGTAGACTGTGGCGGCATTCGCGCTGGCCTTCTTTCCATGCCGGAAACTCTCTCCTTCGAGACCCTGACCAAGTTGCAGCAGTTGGGTTTGCAGGTTGCTCGAACGGTACGCATCTGGCCGAGCGGACTCTCAGCGCGTGACTTTGATGGTGAAGGGCACAGCGAATGGCTTACCACTGAAGCCCCATGCTTCGGAATTATTCACGATCATCCGGTGGACAGCTATAGCCTCCGGATAGACGGCGAATCTGAGACGCTCGTGGATGTCCCCGCCGTTGACACGCCGGTGTTTGTCAGAATCGCGCCCCTTCCGGCGGGGAGGCACACGCTTATGGTGAAGGCGCGCGGCGCTCCCATGGCCGGGGTACTGGCACCCCCCGTGGCCGAAGGCGTCATCACCCTGGATGTGCGGGAGCCGGAGCCGTGGATTCCGGGTACGACATCGCACGCCGGACTCGCTATTTCCCTGGAACCGGACAATCCTTCCCTAGACGCCTTCTGGGAAGGCGACGTCGGAGTCAGTGTTCTGGGTCCCGCTGGGCACAAAGTCACATGTGCGCTCAGCCTCCACAACGCGAGCGGGAACGAATTGCTGGCTGAGCAAATCGCGACCTTCGATTTGCCGGTCACGCCCGCGGAATGGTTCAAGAAATTCTCTCCTTTCGTAGAAGATAAGCACCGCGCCTGGACCTTTCTCGAAGCGACGTCGGGGAAGTTCCTCATCAAAGGGGACGAACTGGGAGAATATGCCCGCCGACTTGAGAGAGACGTAAAACCGCTACGGTGGGTGTTCCGAAACCTGAGTAAGGCGACGACGGTGCGATTGATCGACGATACCGGCGGCGATGACGTCCCGCTCTGCCGTTTCTTCAGTCTTCGAAATCCCGCTCTTCCGATCAGCTTAAACGCTGAAACCGTGTTAGCGGGATTGGAAGTCGAGGCACCTGGCGGAATATTTGATGCCCGACGTGGGAAATTCCGCGATGCGGTCAGCCTGAGCATCCCGCCGAACGGACATGGATTTGCGGACCTTCTGATCGAACCCGATGTATCCGCCGTCGAAAGTGAGACCTTCCCCATCGCAGCCATTCTCGAAGCGCTAAAGCTC
>DATLVQ010000557.1:0-4757 GCA_035577325.1 Bryobacteraceae bacterium
CATGAAGGCAGCCCCGCGTCCCTACCTCCCCGCAGATATGCACCTGGCGCCTAAGCTGCCCGAGCCAATAGCTGGCCAGGCCATCGAAAGCCGATCGGCGCTACTCGTGAATCCCTTTTATCCCAAGGATCCCCGGGCCAGCTTCGGCAAGCATGTGCTCACCCCATCGCTAGCGCTCACCAGCATCGCCGGCGCGACTCCAGCCGAATGGCAAGTGTGCTACTGGGACGAGAATCTTCTTCAGGGCGGGCCACCACAACTGCCGCTTCCGCAGGTCGTCGGCATCAGTGTGCATCTGACCTTCGCGGAGCGCGCGTACGCGATCGCGCGCTGGTACCGCAGCCAGGGCGCGATCGTGGTCTTGGGCGGCTTGCATGTGATTTCCTGCCCAGACGAGGCCTTGGCGCATGCCGACGCCATCGCCGTAGGGGACGGCGTCCAACTGTGGCCTAAAATTCTGGAGGACATCGACCGCGGCACGTTGCAGCGGAAGTATACGGCCGACTTCACAAGGCCCTATGCAGCAGACCCGCCGCCGCGGCGCGACATTCTTCCGCGGGATTCCTTCTTAACCACAACAAGTGTGATTGCCACCCGCGGATGTCACAACCGGTGCCGCTTCTGCTACCTCGCGACGGACGGACTGCACATGCCGTATCGAATGCGGCACGTCGATCAGGTCGTTCAGGAGATCGTCTCCGATGGGCAGCCTTACGTGGTCTTCATCGACAACAACCTCGGATCACGGCCAGATTACCTGCGCCGCCTATGCCGGGCCCTAAAGCCTCTCGGCATCATTTGGAGCGCGGCCGTATCCATCGACGTGACAGACGACCCTTCCCTCGTTCTCGACATGGCGTTGGCGGGTTGCACGGGCGTCTTCGTCGGGTTCGAATCATTGGAGGGAGACAACCTTGTCGATGCGCGCAAACGCACTCCGGCCCCGAAAGATTACGCGCGTCGCGTCTCGCTACTTCACGATGTTGGGATTCAAGTTAACGGCAGCTTTGTCCTCGGCTTCGATCACGACAGGCCCGACGTATTCGAGCGCACGGTGACGTGGATTCAGAAGAACAGGCTGGAATGCTCCACATTTCACATCTTGACGCCATACCCGGGGACGCCGTTGTTCCGGCAAATGGAGGCCGAAGGCCGCATACTGCACCGCGACTGGAGTCTCTACGACACGGCACATGCCGTATTCCGGCCTAGGCACATGACGTCCGAGGAATTGGAGGAAGGCTACGCCTGGTGCTATCGGACCCTATTCAGTCATCCATCCATATGGAAGCGCCGCCCCAGCGATGCTCGCGCCGTGTTGTCCTATCTCGCCATGAGCTATCTGTACAAGCGTTCGAACCGGCTCTGGCGCTTTCTCATCCGGCACCGGCTAACCAGTGCGGTATGGAGCCCATTGATCGAGCACTCCCGACGTCGGCACCTAAAGTTCCGGGCCGAGCTAGAGAGGTCGAAGGCGGCGGGAACGCGTGGCAATTGCATCAGCCCCGGCGTGTAGCGATGAGACTAGATTCAAGTTTGCAATACGAAGAGACGTACACTGGGAAGCGCGCACTGGATATTCTAGGCGCATGCGTTGGCTGCGCTGTGTACACACCATTGCTAGCCGTGATCGCAATCGCCAAATTACTCGAAGATGGCGCCTCTCCGTTCTTCCTCCAAGTCCGCATCGGCAAGGGACGCAAGCCCTTTACCGCCATCAAAATCCGGACGATGCACGAGGGACGAATCACTCCTTTCGGAGCGCTCCTGCGTCGTACTGGCCTTGATGAGGCACCTCAATTTGTTAACGTCCTGAAGGGCGAGATGAGTATTGTGGGCCCTCGCCCTCTCACTGTGTACGACATTCACCGGCTTGGCTGGAATGTCCGCGATGTTGACTGGCGGTTCGCCGTCAGACCAGGGATCACCGGAATGTCGCAGCTCCTTGCCGGCCGGGGTGTGCGCTACAGTCGCCGACTTGACCGCTTGTACGCGCATAGCGCGAGTCTGGCCCTTGACGCCGGTATCATCGTCTCCTCGCTAGCTGTCAACAGCTTCGGTAAGGCGCGAGTCCGACGATGGCTCAGCCGTCAACGATGAGCGGTCACATCGGCAGTTTGTGACAATCGCACATGGGCAGCTGCAGCTGTGTTCACTGCATGCTTACGGCCGCGAGCACCAAAAAGCCAACCGCGGCTTGCGACCCACAACGGGCGGTGACGAACGGCAGCTATCGATCAACGAACTCTTGCTTGGTCAGCTCGCCAGTTGTTGTAAATGTATGCCCCGACAGCGAACAAGAGCGGGGCTGACACAAAAAGAGCCAACAGGGAGATACTTTCGAAGTGGGTCAAGTACACGATCCCGCCATGTTGGTTAAGCGAATACGTTAGGCCAAGCTCACTGTGGGGCGTTTTGGGCCGAACCCCCACAAGATACGCAGCTAGTACTGCTCTTCCAATGAGGCATGCCAACCCTGCCACTGCCACACTGGATCCAAATAATACTTTTGACCTCAACAATTGCCGCACGAAGAGTGACACCCGGCGGTTCATATAGGTGCCTATTTCCCAAACCAACGGGAACGCATTCCCGAAAGGAATTCTGCCGTGATCGGAAAGGTGGACGCGGAGCCAATAACTGAATCGATACCGCACTTGGGGCACATTGCCGTCTTCCCGAACGTGCCATCACTGACCCGGCGATCATCAATCCACTCGTCAATCTCTTTCGGAGCAAAAATGGCAGTACAGTGAAAACACCCGCAATAATCGGATCTCTGTATTTCGTCGAAGTGCAGAGCGCAATGGCGATGTGCATTCACCACCGAGCATTCGTCGAAGCTAGATATAAGAATCGCATCCCCACATAGCGTAGAGGACTCTTTATCGTTGTCGGTCACAGCACCCTCGTATCCATGATTGAGATTTCTGAGGCCAGCCTATAGCAACTTGTGAACGACCGCACTAGGGTGGGCAGTCTAGGGTTGCCTGTGACCGGTTGTGGCCGTAGCTCGCCTGTCGCCGGCCGCCCACGCTGTTTGTATGCTATAGTGCACAGGTTGCACTAGTGCACATCTTGCACTATAATGGATCATTGCCTACGGTAAGTTGGTTCAATCGATGTCGAATCGACATGTACTTCGGTGACCATCCGCCGCCACACTTCCAGGTGATCACGCGAAGCGACGAAGCAGCCGTGTTCTTGATTGAGACGCTGGCGCGCTGGGCAGGCGAGGCTGACCCGCGAGACACCGAGGAGGCGCTTGCTTGGGCAGGCTTCAACCGGCCGGAGTTGTGGGCGCGGTGGCAACAGTATTCCGAGGAGGAATCATGAACGAAAGCAACGCGACCCGCATCGCGGACGTCAAGTACAAAGGTGACTACACGCTGCGCTTGCGGTGGGCAAACGACAAGGCGCTTACTGTTGACCTTCGCGAGTCCGTGTTTCGGCTCAAGGGTATGCGTCCGCTGCGGGATACCGCGGCGTTTGCGCTCGCCGGCGTCGGCGAGGGTGGCCATAGTGTCGTGTGGCCTGGAGAAATTGACATGGGCGCCGCGCGGCTCCTCGAGATGGCGCTTGAGCAGAACGGGCGGGCCGATGCGGTCAAGTTCATCCGATGGCGTTGGAAACACGGTTTGAGCTTGACGGATGCGGCCGAAGCGCTCGGGCTGTCGCGGCGGCAAGTGGCGTATTACGCCACCGGCGAGCATGAGGTGCCGCGCACCGTCCTGCTCGCGTGCAAGGGATGGGAAGTGGAGCGCCAGTCCGCGGCGTAAGGGGGCCGCAGGGCGGCGCGTCAACTGGCCTCGACGCAGGTCACGCCCGAACAGCGACCAACGTAGCCCTACGTTGCCCCACATACCGCCAAGATTCACACGCTAATCACACTTGGCATCGAAATTCGCGCCAAACCGCTTGTTTCAAAGCCTCGCAAGCGCGTCCCCCGTGGGTTCGATTCCCATCGCCCGCTCCACTCTCAGGATAGGTCAGGATCCGCAGGGACACGAGATTGGTGTCAACACGTTGATCCTGTGGGAAGGCTGTGGGAATTCGCGTCTATTTGGGACCTGCGTAATTTCATGAGGTATCCCTAGTTGTCCCAGCATTCACACCTACAGTCACACGCAGCAATTCCCAAGAATATTTTGTGTGAATCCCAACCTCGTGAGCGCTCACGGTGGTTTCTTAGATCCGCAATGTGCCCTCTGCCGCCAGTCGTCAATGTCCGCTTCGAGGTAAATCGCAAACTTTTGCAAAAACGTTGGCGGGAAAGACCAGCCACCCGCCAGGAAGACTTCAAAAGAGCCCCCGAAAATCCTGGAAGGTTTCGTGTTTCCCTCCGCGCATCATCAACGGTCCCTGGATACCTGCCTTCGGTTCGATATCTTCGTACAGAGCGGGCAAGGGGGTATCGTCGTCAATCCAAGTAGTAGCGTAACCCGGCGGCAATCTGAATCTTCTGTTGCTGATGATATGCGACGACAACTTCATGGTAAACGTCCCGCCGGCTACAAGCTTGACGGATTGCGGCGATCCGCTTATTGCAGCTTGTGCTGGTGCCGGCCGGCCTTGATGACGGTAGTCGTCGTTTTGGCGGTTGGCGCCGCAGGCGAAGACAGCCCGGTTGTGGTGATTCCGACGCAAAACAACATCGCGCCGGTGAGACAGTTCCATTTGTTGTGTATTGTCTATCCCTCCGTGGCTTTCGCTCCACTCTATCTGGTTCGTTGGGAGGCGGGGTTGGGAAGCGATGA
>DATLVQ010000558.1:0-2955 GCA_035577325.1 Bryobacteraceae bacterium
CGGATACGCTCGGGAGCGGCGACCATGAAGTAGGAAGTTGGCGCGCCCTTCTTTTCCGAACCATATTTGGGGTTGGCGCTGACGTGGATGATTTCCTTGGGATTGCCCCACTCGTCCACAACTTTGTCGCGATCGTAGAGCAGATCGTTCAAGTCTCCGATGATTGCGCCAAGATTTTTTCCGGTGGTGATGGCGCCCCAGCCTCCGATGGAATGGAATCGCACAGCGACGGCCTTTTCGGGCAGCAGCGACGGCGTCTCGTCTGATTTCACTTCGTAGGGATGGTCCACACCAAGGACGAAGAAGGAAACTCCATCCGCTACGCCCTTACCATCCTTGCGAGTCCGCGTCCCGGTTGCGAATTCATAGGCGCCCAAAACATGCTCAGGCCTGAAATCCCTCGAGCCCAAACCGTAGATGCCGGCAAAAAGTCGCGGCATATGGTCCGGTGTAATGGCCGGGAGGCCGGCCTCCGCTTTATGGTCCTGAGTCACTAGCGCCTTACTCAGCGAGGTCCGGATTTCCCGGCCCATGGGATTGTCTCCGGACATGGGTTCGTCCGTGCGCTCCAGAACAATGACGTTGCGCTTGCCCGCCAGCGCCCGAATCACGGCGGCCTCGGGGAAGGGGCGGAATACGTTCAAGTGAATCGAGCCCACCTTCGCGTTGCGCTTCTCCCGCAAATAGTCGACGGCCGCTTCGATATTCTCAGCAGCTGAGCCGAGTGACACAAATACGGTGTCCGCGTCTTCAGTCTTATATTGAGTGACCAGCCCGTAGTAGCGCCCGGTCAGCGCTCCGAAATCTTTGTAGGCATCTTCCAGGAAGGAGAGGATCGGCTCGGTAAAATTGTTGCGGCGCGCGACCACACCCTGCATGTAGTGTTCCTGATTCTGCACGGGGCCGAGGAGCACGGGGTTCGTCAAATCGATCATGCGCGGCACTCGGCGACGCTTGGGTCCAAACAGAATCCGCTGGCTCTCTGTGGGACAATCGATCATGTCATCCGGCGCGCCCAGGTATTCACGCATGAGTTCCGACTCATGCTTGTAAAAGGTGCGCTCGAGATGAGAGGTGAGGAATCCGTCCTGCACATTCATTCCCGGAGTCAGGCTGAGTTCGGTGACGCGCCGCAGAATCAGCGCCTGGTCGGCCGCTTGCTGCGCGTCCTTGCCAAATAGAATGATCCAGCCGGTATCGAGCGCGCCGTAAACGTCGTCGTGCCCGCAGTGCACGTTCAGCGCGTGCTTGGTGAGCGCGCGAGCTCCGACTTCCAGCACCATGGTCGAGCATTTTCCTGGCGCGTGGTAATACTGCTCCACGCCATACACCACTCCCTGTCCCGACGTAAAATTGACTACCCGTTGCCCGCAGACCGAGTGCGCGATGGCTCCGCCCTGTGCGGCGTGCTCGCCCTCGGCCTCGACCGCAATGGTGTTGCGCCCGAAAACATTCAACTTACCTTCGGCGTAAGCCTGCTGGTAGAGTTCGCCACCTTCGGTGGACGGTGTGATCGGGTAGAAGATCCCCGCATCGGTAATGCGAGTTTCGGTGTGATAAGAAACCAGTTGGTTTCCGTTGGCGGTGACGCGAATTCCGGGGTAACGGGGCTTTTCCCGCATGGGCCCTCCAAGTTCGAGGTCATGCTGACGGTATGTTGCAATGTTGCACGCGCTCAGCAAATGGCCTAGAGCTGCGATTGGATTCTATTAACGAGCAAAGTAGCACTAGAGTGGAAACTGTGCAAGCAATCGATTTCACCGGGCCCTGCCCTGAATTTGAAGATTCAGGGAAATCGATCACCCCTACCGGCTCGAAGGCCGGGGCAGTTACCTGCGACCTAGACAGTCGGTTCGTCTGTTTGGTAGCCTCAGCGGCATTGCACCTTTCATCTTGCCGCTATGGTTCCCCGTGTTGAGCGGCCTTTGTCACCACCCATCGCAAGGAGGGGGTCATGCAGCCACTCAGAATTCTTAAAACCCTGGGTCTCATAACCGCAGCAGGTCTTTTTTCCTCGGTAGCGTTCGGAGCGACAATCACAGGCAAGGTCACGGGACCCGATGGCGCACCGTTTCGTGCCGCGTTTGTGCAGGCGCGGAATGCGAAGACGCGAGTGACTGTCATCGTACTCTCTGGCAACGATGGCAAGTACCGCGTGGACAATTTGCCGGCCGGCGATTATCAAGTCCTCGCGAAATCCGTGGGTTATCGGTCCGATCCGAAGAGTGGAATTGTCCTCTCCGCGAATCAAAACGCCACGTTCGATTGGACGTTGCAAAAGCAGATGGTGCATTGGGACGAAATTCCGATTATCGAGGGAATCGATTTGTTTCCGGAAGGTCCGGGGAAAGATAAATTTGCTCACTGCGGATCGAGTTGTCACGGCTTTCAACAATTCATCAACGTGCGGCGCGACGAAAACGGATGGCGCGAGGTTCTCAAAGACCAGATGTCGACGCGGATTGGTGGCAGCGTTGTCTACAGCCAGATCAAGAACGAGCAGGACGTCAACGAACTCGCAGCCTATGCCAGCAGGATTTTCGGCACGGGGCCGGGAGCGCTGCCGCCCTCCCCCGCCGATCTTCCCGGCTACGTGGATTGGATGAAACAGTTCAGCGATGACGCGCTCAAGATTGTGTACGTCCTGTACGAAATGCCGCCGGGCCGCATGACCTGGGACGCTAACCCCGACAAAGAAGGCAACATCTGGTGCCCGTATTTCGGGACGGTAAATGGCGTCGGCAGATTGAATCCGGAAACAGGAGAGCTGCAGGAATATTTGTGGGAGAGCCAGTCGCCGCGAGTGGGCACGCGCTCCGTGCAGATGAGGCGCGACGGAGTTTCGGCCTGGGTGGTGGAGGAGGGCGGGACGTTGGTAAGAGTCGACGTCAAGTCCGGCAAGCAAACCAAGTACAAAGGGCCGGGCAAGACCATGAATACTGTGCGCGAAGATCC
>DATLVQ010000559.1:0-4492 GCA_035577325.1 Bryobacteraceae bacterium
GTTCCAGGCCCGTGACGCTCGCTAGAACGAACAGACACGTTACCGCCGCGATGTAATGCGGGAAGAAAAATGGATAGAAATTGGCGCCGAGCGCGAAGATCAGCAGGCAAAGGGCCACCCAGGCGAACCGCCACTCGCGCAGCGCCGCCAGAAAGGCCACGAGCGCAAGATACAAGGGGGCGAAAAAGAAGAAGCGGTAAAAACGAACGCGGTACTCAAGCCGTTCAAGGAAGCGCTGAACGGTCTCGACTGAAGACCCGTGAAACGAAACCTGCATTTTGTACTCGAGCTGCTGCTCCGGCGTAAGTTCGCGGTGTGGCACAGGGTTCGGCTGCGTCACGAACGTTGTCGGTACGCCATATTGGTAACGGCTCATGATGTAGGGAAGGGTGGTCCACGACCCGGTCACCTGCTTGTTCTGAATCAGCGAGATTGCGATCCCCGGCAGCATCACCAGCGCCACGACCATCGCAGCGTGTGCCAGTTTCCGCGCGTCGTCCGGCTTCCATAATGTCGGCAAAAAGAAGAGCAGCACCCCCACCACCAGCAAAATGCACTCATACGGTCGCGTGAGCCACTGCACGGCCAGGCCAGCGCCCAACAGCATCGCGTCTCGCGTCAAGAATCGTTGCGGCGGTTCTTCGCCCGACATGCTGTCACGCAGTCTTGGCAGGGCGCCAAACACCAGGCACCCCGCCGCCGCCGAAACCGCGCCTCCCCAATACCCGTTCATCCACTCATTCAGCGGACCGAACTCGAAAACGGCCAGCACGCCGCCGGCGAGGGCCCACCCAGGCGTGGTCCAGCCGCGGAACATCCAGTAGCAGAGCGCGCAAAACGCGGCCACCGAAAGAATCACGCCCGCCCAGGGATTCCCGAAAAGCATCCAGCCGATAGCGAGCGCCGCGCCCTGGCCGATCGGGTAAATCGAACTGTAACTCGGCTCCTGCAGCACATCCAGCGTTTCGAAAAACTGATGCAGCGGATGCGGCGGGTTCGCCAGGCGGAAGTGCAGCAGCGTGTCGGCCGCGAGTAAGTGGCTGAATTCATCGCTAATATTTGGCGCGGGAACCGGATGCTGCGGCAGCAGCAACAATCGCAACACAACCGGCAGGGCCGCCAGCGCCAGCATGCACCAGCCCGTCTTCTGCGCCATCCGCGCGGCGTATTGCTCAATCCAGGGACGCCACGCCAGCGCCGGCAGCACCAGTAGGGCCGCGAACGCCAGTTCGATAAAGTCGGCGGCCCCGAAACCGATCGGATTGCGAAGCGGCGCGAATGAGCGAAAGAGCTGGGAGAGCAGCATCGAAACCCCTTATCTTCCCAGAACCGCCGCTCCGGCCTCAAAAATCTAATCAGCCCGGCGCCAGGCCTCGTAACACCCGGGTTTCAGTGATAATGTCTGAACAAGGAGTTCGCATCCATGCGTCTGCCGGTCTACGTTATCGCGGTCGTGGTTGTACTGTCGATAGTCAGTCTGTCTTGCTCTCTCGTTTCGGTCTCCGGATCGAGTCTTCCCAGCCGCACTATCACTGTGGCCCAGTCCGGGAACGCCGACATCACCGGCACGGACAGTGCAGCGGTGCAGAAGGCGGCGGACATGCTGCACCCCGGCGATACCCTGGTGATCGGCCCTGGCACGTATCAGATGGACGACAGCCTGCTGATTCCCTCCGGCGTCACCGTGCGCGGCGCCGCGGGCAAGACGATTCTGCTCAAGAGCCGCGGCGTGGAAAGCAAGCTGGCCGAAGACGGCGACTACGGTGAGAGCTATCTAGCCGTCGCCGAACCGGAAAAGTTTCGACCCGGCATGGGCGTCGAGGTGCTCGACGATACTCTCAACTCTGGCTGGGATGTCAGTATCTCAAAGATAGACGCGATCAACGGGAAAATCCTGCACCTCAATCCCATGACCGTCCGGGACTACGACTCCGAGCAGAAACACGGGCGCGTTCGCAACACCTTTCCGATTCTATGCGCCATGAACGTTGAGAACGTCACCTTTGAAGACCTGATCGTGGACGGGAACAAAGCCGAGAACGCGTATCTCGACGGCTGCCGCGGAGGCGCCATCTACATGTACGACGTGCGCAACGTGACCGTCAACCGCTGCGTGGCCCGCAATTATAACGGCGACGGCATCTCGTTTCAAATTTCCGAAAATGTGCACGTGAACAACAGCGAGTCCTACGGTCAGACCGGCTACGGCGTTCACCCAGGTACCGGTAGCGCCAATTCCGTGGTCGAGAACTGCCGCATGCATCACAATGGCGACATCGGCCTGTTCCTATGCTGGCGCGTGCGCCACGGGCATTTCAGCAACAATGTCATCGAGGATAACGGTCACTACGGTATTTCCATCGGGCACAAGGACACGGACAACGAATTCACCGGCAACACCATCGCGCGTAACGGCGTCAGCGGCGTGTATTTTCGCCAGGAGACGCTCATGAACGCGGGGCATCGCAACACGTTTCGTCACAACAAGGTGGTGGACAATGGCAATGCCAAGGCGGGCTACGGATTTTACGTGCAGCCGCCCACCGGCGACATCGTGATCGAGGACAACCAGATCGCCGACACGCGCACCGCGAACCGGACCCAGCGCTATGCAGTGTACAAAGTGAAAGGCCCCGGCTCGGTGCGCCTCGCGAACAACACCATGGAAGGCAATACCGCCGGGAATTATTTCGAGGGAAGCGCGCAGTAACCAGAACCGGCATCCGCCCGCGCGGACGGACCTACTGCACCGAATTCAAATATGCCAGCAGATCCGCCACTTGCTGTGGGCTGTTGAATCGCGGCCAGGCAATTTTGGCCTGGCGCATGCGCACCAGCATCTCCGGCCCGTGTCGCCACAGCGCCGAGATGATCGTCACCTCGGAAAATTTCCTGGCCTGCCCCGGGAGTGGCGGCGCGCCATGTTGTCCGCTGGTATGGCAATCGGCGCAGTGCTTCTGCGTGAACACCTGCTTGCCATGAGCCTCGCTGGCGGCGGGGTAGATGAACTGCCGCATCCATAGATAACTGAGTAACTGCTGCATCTCGTCTTCGGTCAGCGAGGGCGGCGGCTGGATCATTCGCGGCGCATGGTTCCACATATCCACCGCGATATCGGTCAACGTCAAATTGTGCAGCCGGTCGTCGAGCGACAGTTTGCCGGTGTGGCACTTGATGCAACCCTTCGACTGAAAAATCGCTTCGCCGCCCTGCCCGGACGTGTAGGCGAAACGCGACGCCAGATGCTGCGTCTCGGGCAGCGTACGCAGGTAGACCAGCATGTCCGTCAGTTCCTGCGTCGTCAGTTCCTGCCAGGAAATATGCCGGCGGGCGAACGCTTCGTGCATGCGGCCGCTGTGGTTCCACATCTGCTGCACCAGAATCATCGGTTGCCCCAGCGAGTCCCATTTGACGATCGGCGGTGCGCCTTCCGCTTTCGATTCAGTCACGCCGTGGCAATCCGCACAGTGCCGCGCTCCGAACACCTGCTTGCCGCGGGCCGCGTCGCCGGGCTTATCGAAGAAGCGCGAGGAGTAGAAAAAGGCGAAAAGATCGGCGGCGGCTTCCGGGCTTAACTTCGGTTTCTCGATCCCCGCGCCTTCGATTGCCGCCCACATCACCGGCGCGTGGTTCCACATCGTGCTGGCCAGCAGCGCCGGTGTAAAGCTGCGATCGATGCGCTTTCCCAGGTCGGGACCTTTTTTACCACCCTTGCCATCGATGCTGTGGCACTCGACGCAACGCTCGGTCTCAAAAATCTTTGCACCACGCTGGGAATCGCCCGGAATGACGGGTAGCACGGCGGCCTCTACACCCAGGCACAGAAACATGAACACCAATCCCCGATGAACCATCAACGAAGATTCTATCGCAGATGTCGCTGGTCGCGTTCACGCTTTAGACTCCGCCAACTGCGGTATCATGCGCACTCATGAGAAAAAGCATTCTTCTCGTCGCAACACTTTGCGCTGCATCGTACGCCCAGCAGCCCACGGCTCCCGCGATCCCCGACAATCTACTATTCGAGCCCGATGTTGCCTATTCGCCTGCTGACCCGCAACAGGTGATGGACATCGTGCGCCCGCGCGACACCGGGCAAGCGCGTCCGGCGGTCGTTTGCATTCACGGCGGTGGATTCCGCGCCGGCTCGCGCAAAGGGTATCTGGCACAGTGCGTTCGTCTCGCTCAGCGCGGCTATGTGGCCGCCACCGTCGACTATCGTCTCGCACCGGCAGCTCCGTTTCCCGCGGCCGTGCACGACGTCAAGGCCGCTGTGCGCTACCTTCGCGCTAATGCCGCGCGCCTCGGCCTCGATCCCGCCCGTATCGGTGTAACCGGCGGTTCGGCCGGCGGCCATCTGGCGTTGTTCCTGGGGCTGACCGGGGGCATGCCGCAATTCGAGGGCGATGGACCCAACCGCGCCCAGTCGAGCCGCGTCTCCTGCGTGGTCGATTATTACGGTCCTTCCGATTTCACCAAGTCATATGGCAAG
>DATLVQ010000560.1:0-3657 GCA_035577325.1 Bryobacteraceae bacterium
CATCGTGCGCAGAAAACTGATGTCAAGCGGCTGCCAAAAACTGAACGGATCGCGGGCTGCAAGTTGCGGAAAACTCAGTACACCCAGCTCGCTGTCTCGCACCTTCTGCAGCCAGGCCTGGCTGATCCCGACGCTCTTGCCGGCTGCATGCGCTATGTCGGCGATGTTCGCGGCACGCGTCAGGAAATCGTAATTCGCCGGGAAGATGTGCATGTCTACGTACTGAATCGGGGTGCTCGCGTAACTCCGCACGAAGGTGTCGTAGGATGCCATCCAAGTACCCACGCCTGCGCCCACCGGCACACCGATGACACCGGCGCGCTGTAAGGCGCTCAGGATCTCATTCAGCATGGCCGTGCTGCCGCTCACCGTACCGAGTGCCAGTTTCCCGCTCTGGGCCGCTTCAACATCCGGCTCGTTCAACACCGAGAGATAATCCGGCTTGAACTGCTGCGCGATGGTAACCGCTACCTGTGCTCTGCCTTGCTGGTATTGATCCAGCGTCAGCGAATTGTAATACGACGAGCAGTTTAAATTGGTAATGCCGGGCTCGTTGATCACGAGGCCCGTTTCTACAATCAGCTTCAAGCCTCGCGCGCGCACATCGCGCGCCACCTGCGTATAAAAGTTCAAGTATTGCTGATAATCAGTGGCACTGGCGTAATAGGGCGCATAGAGAACCGGAAAATGAATGCCGACGTTTACAGCTTTCACCCCCAAAGCCTTCATCGAATCCAGTTCCATGAGGACCGAGCTATAAGGCGAGGTCAGCAAGGCCGGTCCGCTGGCCGAATTAGCCGACTGGAGTTGCCCGCTGAACGCAGTTGGATAGGTCCCACCGGCATGGACGATGCTCTCAAACGCATTGAGTTGCGTGCTCAGTGAACTGTAAAGGTCCTGATAGGCCGCCGGAACCGGAGGGGGACTCTGAGCATAGATCGCCGCGGCGCCGAGAGCCCCGGCGATCATTGCTGCAAACAGAGCTTTCAGCGCACTCAGTCTTCGCATGCGCTGAGAGGTGCACGAGCGCCACCACATTGCGGTGGAGGTAAATACTTGAAAGCACGAGTCCCCAACCCGCGCCGCGACCCTCAAGCCGGCCATATTGCCGGGAATGGCTGCTGCCCGAAGCTGTACTGCCGCCGCCAATCGATTGAAATCAGGGGAGATGCCAGATTGCCGCGGAGCCGGACAAATTGCCGCTGCACCACTCATTTTGTCGAATGAAACCTCTGCTTTCCCTTTGGATTTCACGCGCACAACTTAAATCTGTTGACAGATAATGTTGTGCGCAGTCGCAGAGTGGCGCAATCCCGAATATGGTCAACAGTATATCGTCATCCTCTTCTGCTAACTAAGCTTGGTCCGCCAAAAAGTACCGTATTTTCATTCGCGCAGCGGCTCGGCGAAGTTCGAAAGCCCGCAATTTCGGAGTGCATTCAAGATGATGCACATCATCCCGACAGGCTTCCTCGCTGAAACTGCAATAGTGAGGCGGACCGGAGACGATGTCCAATCCGCCTGATTTCTTTTTGAGCGATGGTTACAGAGGACAGCCGGGAATAGCCGGCAAGGTATTCGGATCGGGGTAATATACCATGGGTTTGATCGGGACCCCGTCGCTCCAACGCCCCATCCATACCTGCAGTAGATTGCCGGCGCCTAAACCGTACACGCATGCTCCAGGATCGGGTCCAGTGCCAAAAACGCATTCCGCTGTTCCTACTGAGAGCTTCCAGGTGATGTTGTAATCGCGGTTATCTACCCTCGCGTCGTCGTTGAATCCGTCAGTGTTGGGGAAGAAGTGATTCGCTACCTGCGCGGGTGTCCCCCGCGCGTCGGTCTGCACCCAAAGCAGATTCTTTAATGAAGCGGGGATCTGGGTGGTCTGGGTAAAAATCCTGATGGCGTCGTTCTTGCACGCGACCGTATCGGCGTCGCCTACTACCTCAACCAATGCCGTGTTGGCATTAATCTTTGAAAAGTCCTCGGCCGGCACCAAGTTCTTGGTTCCCGGCTCGATGGCGACCAAAGCCATCGGCGTCGGCACGGTTGGAAAGCTGGTGCCCACGGTGGCCGCGATGTTGGCCCCAATCCATCCGCCCACCGAGTGCGCGACGATCATGGTCTGAGGTTGCCCGTTGGCCCCTATCACTGGCCGCACGTGGCTCTCCCACCAGAAGTTCTGCAGCCGGTAGAGCGCGTCTGCCCAAGCCAGCCGTGCGTTAGTCGTATAGCTTTTCGTCGGGGTCAGGGCGTTGTTCTGGTACTGCACCCACACCACCACATAACCCTTCTTCACCATGTGGTTGATCCAATCCTGGTAACCGGAAGGTGTGATCGCGATAAATCCGTGAATGAACAAGATCACCGGCGCCTGCAACGGCGTGGGCGCGGCGGGCTCGAATATGTAGTACTTGAACTGATCCTGAAGCACCTTTCCATTGGCCCAGTAGGGTCCGTTTGTCGTCACGGCCAAAAAAGGATAATTGCTGCCGCCTGGGCCGCTCGCCGGTTGTGGCGGTGGTGTCGCGGTCTGACCGAAGACGCACCCTCCTGCCACCAGACTTACAATGAATGCTGCGAAAACGAGCCTGTAGATCCTGCTTGCCCCCATGATGCCTTCCTCCGTGCCATTCGTTTGAGCTGTTCTCTAAACTGCCGCAGCTAAGTTAAAAAACCGTCGAGGTCTGAATTATAACCTTAATTGCCATCCGGCTCCAGAGTTTCATGAACAGGGAATCACCCTAACTCGTCTCGTGTCCCGGGTCCTCGGTATAGTACTTTTCCTTTCCCGGCAGAACGGACAGAAGCGCTTCACAAACGCTTCATTAACGTGTTTCCGGAGTACTTCAGAGCCTCGAAATAGCCCGCGTGTGCTGGATCCTGGCCGCATGCGTATAACCGCGCCAGCCGGTTGGCACGCGGATTCGCCCCAGCTCAGAGTCGGTCCAACAAGAGCGACGCGACCCGCAGAGCATTGGCGGCAATAGTGAGCGATGGGTTCGTGCCGCCGCTCGACGGAAAAAAAGAGGCGTCTGTGATGTAGAGATTCGAGAGGTCGTGAGCGCGATTGGTTGCATCCAAGACACTAGTCTTGGGATCAGTTCCGAACCGGCAGGTGCCGGAAACATGACCCAGGGTCCGGTTACTCCTCGCTCCTCGCATCGTGAAAACCGGGTACGGTTGTAAGACATTGACCAGCTCAGCTTCAAATTCCTTGCTGCGCCGCGCTTCGTATTCATGGAGCGTGTATTGAAATCGGACGTTTCCATCCGGCCCGGAAGTTGGCAGGACCCTGTTTTCCGCGTACGGCAGATCCTCCATGATCGTCGCCAGCGCCAGCCGGCGGGACCGCAGCCGGTTCCAGAAAAACTCGCCGATCGGGGTCCCGAGACGGAGTAGCTTTTGATAGGGGCCGGGTTCGGCGCGCTGCAGAACGCGCTGGACCGGCGGCAGGGGACCAAACGACTGAACCGTTCCATACTTGCGGCCGTCGCGGGAATAGAAGTCGTTGAACGCAATCTCCTTCAAACGCTCATTGAAGGGAAACCTGGTGTTGGGCGCCACCAAATGCAAATCCGCGATATGCCGCATCAGGTTCCTGCCGACCATGTCGGAGCTGTTGGCCACCCCGCGAGGCCACTTCTCGCAGGC
>DATLVQ010000561.1:0-2689 GCA_035577325.1 Bryobacteraceae bacterium
CGAGGCGGTAGCGTGTGCGTGAAACCAACTGTGGCTTGGGCAAAGGCTTTGCGTGTGAGTCGTACTTCCTCTCGATCGTCTCAATGACGAGCACAGGCCGCGTGCCGCGAAAGAAATACTCCTCGCGGACCCACTGATTGCTCTTCTCGACCCACCAGTCCAGTTTGCGCACTTCGTCGCCTCGAAGGTAAACGTCCATATCGGTGCCGCCGCAGGAGGGCTCATCGGTCGATCCATTGACGCACGCGAGCGTTTTGCGCTCACGTGCAAACTCGCGTTCGATGGCTGTAGTGTCGGCGCTGAGCGCCGACGCGAGCAGGCTTGCGGTAAACGTCGCTATGAGGACGTGCGGGAACACACCTAACGAGATCGAGCTGAGCCACCACTGGCGGCGGCGCGTTTTGGTTTACTCTCAACAATCATCTCTCAACCCTCAACTTTCTTAGTGCAACGGCCAGCGGTTGGCCGCAACGATTGGTTAGATGTTTGGGTGAACGCGGATAACCTTTTGGTAGTCACGCTCGATGCGAACCTGACCGGGGTAAAGCTGCTGCAGTGCCTCGGTCACTTCAGGCTCGAGCTGCTTGTAAAGCTGTCCGCCGATGCCAGCAGATCTGAAAAGCAAATCGACGAGAACCATACTTTTGTATCGCCGAGCCCCCAGCTGAGTATACGACAGATCGCCCTCGGACATGAGAACCAAGGTGCCAGATGCTCTAGACTCCGGCGTCTTGTCGGCCATGCCGTGGCGCAAGCCGATGGAACGCAACAGGGAGATAAGGCGCGCTTCATGTGTCTGTGGAACGGTGAACTGCACGTAAGCCGTGCTTTGGCACCCGCTCAGCGCAACCAAGCTTACGGCAACAAGAAGGGAAAAGCGTCTCATGTGTGCTACATCTAACGAGAACAAGATCAGCCACCGCTGGCGAGGACGAGCGCCGCAAATTCTCGGAACTGTTTCATAAAATCAAATGTGCGCATCGCGACGGCCAGCGGTTGGCTGCAGCGATTGCTTAGGTCTCACGGCTGATATCTGTGACTTCGACTTCCATGCCACCAAGCCATCTCGCCAAAAGATTGTAAATCGCTGCGAATAGCACAAAGAAAATGAAACCTAAGACAGCCATAGGAATCGGCATCAAAATGTAAATGAACCCCATGAGCGCGTAAAGAGCAGTAGCTACTTTGCTGGATTGAAGGATTGAGATTCGAGTGATTTGTTTCTTCATGTTTTCAATTTGTTCATGCGTGTCATAGGCCTAACGAGAATTCGGCCCCAAAAATCTGCAATTAATCGCAGATAAAATCTGTATAACACGGTTGCCTTCGGGGGAACGGCTTGCTGCAAAGGAGCACATGACGAGGGCAGTAGTAGAGCTGGCCCTTACCTCTGGCAAGCCTGAACACAGCTGCGAGCTATTTCCATTCCCAGTATTCGGAGCGATAGCTCGCGGTTACTGCCTGTTCTGCCGCTGCCAGACCTGGAGGATCTGACCACTCCTCGGCGTGGAAGTGAATTCGGTGGGACGCGGCTTGCCGGCAGGGGCGAAGCACACCTTGTAACCGTTCTCTTCCAGCGCGTAGATGCCGAGCATGACTTCTTTCTCGGTAGAGATGGCATCCATCTCCTTGGGTGTTTTCGTTTCGTCGAGCTTGATCGTCCCGGCCCTGCTGGTGGCGTACTCCGCCGATCCGGGGAAGCGGAAGGTGTCACCCTTAAAGACGATGGTCGTCTGCTTGACCTTGTCCTCGGGCAAGGCATTGCCATCTTGTATGGCCGAAACGAGATTCCAAGTGCCCTGCAGCCTGTCCAGGTCCGTCTTCGGCGTCTTCGCCGTCGCCTGTCGGTTGCACGCCCCGAGCAACAGGCCGAGGGCCGCGATCATCAGCAATCGCGCTTTCATGACGCCCAAAGAGTGGACTCTGCGTGGCCGAACGCAAGCTCCGAGCTACTTCCATTCCCAGTATTCGGAGCGGGTGTTGCCCTCTGCGTCCACCTCGTATTCGAATAGCACCGCAACCTTGTTCAACCGGGACCATTTTGGCGGCATAGTTTGAAAATAAATGGCACCGCGATAACTGGCGGTCCCGTCTTTCTTCATCGTGCCGACACCATGGCCTGTCCAGGTGGCCATTTTTCCGTCCTTGGTTACCATCACACCTTGTCCTTCGCCATAATGTGTCCCGTCTGGACGCACAACGGTCCAGTAGGTGCCGGTGTCCTTTAGGTCAGTGCCCAGCAACGATCCGTTTGCCTGAAACGAGGTTTCCATCTTTGGACCTCCGCCCGGGTTCGGCAACACCCGCTGCATAGTAACCTTGCCCGATATTCCACCAATCTTCTCGCCTAGCATGTGATTGTCCTCCTGTTGAAGTTTTCTCTCTCGAACCCGTTGGATTCGGCTTCAAAACTGTAGCGAAAAAAGTTCGACCGTCTATCAAGGCATGTTCAGCGGCCTTCGGCATCGGCTCGTTGCTCGATCTCCTCCAAGCTTGGCTCCGCCCGGCGAATCCAATCGCGCGTATCATTGAGCTCGTTCTCATTTATCGGGATCGCGCGCGGAATTTCTTCCCCTCTTGCCACCATCGTCCCCTCGAACTTCACTGGTTTCGCGCGTTTGATCGGGAATTTCCAATGATGCCCGAAACGGTAGAGCGCATAAAACATCGTCTTCGCTTCCACAGCGGC
>DATLVQ010000562.1:0-15780 GCA_035577325.1 Bryobacteraceae bacterium
CGATGCCCGAGCGGTACCCCCCCGCCTGAATACGGCCGAGGCGGCTCTCCCACCGGTAGTCCGTGATCACCTGGAGGAGGCGATCCGGATACGAGATTATTTCAAGGCCGAGCAAATCCTGGTGCATGAAATCGATCGCAATCCCCGATCCCCGAGCCTGCTGACCTTGGCCGCAGGTGTGTTCTTCCTCGATGGAAGGTATCTCAATGCCGCGACGGCATTGAAGAAAGCGGAGGCGGTTGCGCCTCTCGACGATCCGAGCCGGTTCACTCTGGCAATGTCTTATATCGCGATGGATCGACGAGATTGGGCGCGCCCAGAACTCGAAAAGCTTGCTCAGAAGAATGCGGTTAGCCCTCTTTACTTGTACTGGCTGGCAAGGTTGGACTACGACGCGCAGCAGTACCCAGCAGCCATCCAGAAGCTGGAACGGGTAATTGTCCTCGATCCACGATTCATGAAGGCTTACGACAATCTCGGATTGTGCTACGAGGCAGCGGGCAGACTTGATGACGCCGTGACAACCTATCAGCGTGCAGTGGACCTAAATCGCCAAGGCATGCCGGTGTCACCGTGGCCACCGCTCAATCTGGGTACATTGCTGGTCAAGCTAGGACACTTCGATGAGGCCGAGAAATATCTGCATGAGTCGTTGGTGGCTGATCCGAAATTTGCGCAGGCTCATTATTCATTGGGCATATTGCTAGAGAAGCAGGGACAGGATGAGGACGCCATTCGCGAATTAGAGCGGGCCGTGGCTCTAGATGCCGCGTACGCGCAACCACACTATGCGTTGGGCCGAATTTACCGTCGGAATGGAAACTCCGCGAAAGCCGGTGCTGAGCTTGATGAGTTTGAAAGGCTGAAGCAGGCAAACCCTCAGAAACGGCCGTAGAGTCGGGTCTGCTGCAAAACGCGGGCAGGCGGATCTGGCAGGGTGAGCCAGAATCGCGGCGTGACTTTATCAATTCGCCATGGACATGATCGGCGAGCGAACGAGCATGACGCGAGTTTTGGCACAGCGAAGCTGAACTAGCGGACTTTTAGCACAGTTTTGACACAGAAGCGGCAGTAGACGCGGCTATGGAAAGTCGAGTGGTATTGAGCACAAACAGGTTAGTGGTGGGCGGTCGCGGGCTCGAACCGCGGACCTTCTGCTTGTAAGGCAGACGCTCTAACCAACTGAGCTAACCGCCCGAACGGCGGCCGAAATGAAGCGGGCCACGCCTTGATTGTACCGTACGGTGCCTGGATTCCTGCCTCATCCTCGGTCAGTTTCTATGAGGGTACGCCCACGCGTGATGTAGAATAGCTGCCTCCATGGAAACTACGCGCCGGACCGTTTCGGTTACACGCATTTTGGCAGTCATCGTCTTAGTAGCCATCGCAATTTACATCGTTATCGGCGTCCGCGCCGCCAACGGATGGGCGCACCCGAGGCGCGACACATATCTGCTGGCGACGCCGGCTTCATTCAACCTGCAATATCAGGATGTCCGCTTCCCGTCGCGCGACAAGGAAGTCGAAATCTCCGGCTGGTGGATACCCCGTGCTGGCAGCACGAAGGCTATCGTCATGGTGCACGGGCGCGGCGAAAATCGCACTACCGAGTTCTACTCGCACTTTCTCGATCTCGGCGCGGCGCTGAATACTTTTCAAGGCCGCGGCTTCAATATCCTTATGATCGATCTGCGCGCTCATGGGTTGAGCGGCGGCGCCGTTTCAGCTTGGGGAATCGCTGAGCGCCATGACGTCGAGGGCGCGGTGGATTGGACCAAGAGCCACGGATTTCAGCCCGGGAGCATTGGAGCGCTGGGCGCGTCGCTTGGCGCGACTTCCTGCGTCTATGCCACGGCTGAAGATCCGGACATCCGCGCACTCGTCACCGACGGCGCCGGCGTCGACGAATACGCCAGCCTGCAGCGCGGCTGGGCGCGGTCGTCGGGGACGCCGCAGTTCTTCTTTTCCGCGGCTCGCCTCATGGAGCGCATTCTGTACGGTTACGACTTGCACGATCTCCGCCCCGTCGACGCCATGAAGCGCATTCCGCCCAGGCCGGTGCTGCTTATCTACGGCCTGCTGGAATTGCCCGAAGACAGCGACCGGAGGCCCCAGCTCAAGGCGGCACTGCCGGATGCGGAACTCTGGGTCGTGCCCGGTGCTATGCACACCGGCGCTTATACGCAGGTACCACAACCTTACCTGCAGAAGGTTGGCGCATTCTTCGAGAAAAACCTCAAGTAGTAGTGGGCTGGCTCGTTCTTACGGAACGGAATCCTAATATCGCAGCCGCAATTCTTGACAACCTGCCCCGTCCGCGGTCATCTTACTTGCATGATGCTCGAAGGGAAAACAGCGCTGGTGACCGGCGCGTCGCGTGGAATCGGTAAGGCTATCGCGCTTCGGCTGGCGCGCGAAGGCGCGGCGGTGGGGGTCAATTACCGGGAGCGCGCGGCGGATGCCGAATCGCTGGCGGCGGAGATTCGGAAAGCCGGGGGGAAAGCGCTGCCGCTCGGCGCGCATGTGGGCGATGCGAGCGTCGTGCGCGCGATGGTCGAGAAATTGGAGCGCGAGCTTGGACCGGTCGACATTCTGGTTAACAATGCGGGTGTTTTCCGGCGCGGCGATCTCGCCGACTTCGATTACAGCCAGATGGAAGGCATGCGGCACACAAATGTCGATGGCCTTGTTACAGTAACGCGCGCGGTAGTCGCCGGTATGCAAGCGCGGCGCTTCGGCCGGATCGTGAATCTCACTTCGATTGCAGCGCACGGCACAGCTATGGCGGGCACTACTTTCTATGCGGCGACGAAGGCGGCGGTATCGGTGCTCACACGGCGGTTCGCCATGGACCTCGGGCCGTATGGGATCACTGTCAACGCCATCGCGCCGGGATTCATCGTGACTGAAATGGTCAGCGAAGGCCGCACGCCGGAGCAGCTTGCGGCGGCTACGGAACAGATCGCCGCCAAGGCCATGGTGCGGCGCGTGGGAACGCCGGAAGATATCGCCAATGCGGTGGCGTTTCTGGTCTCATCCGAGTCCGGCTTCGTCACCGGCCAGATCCTCACCGTCGATGGCGGGCGCACGGACTACATCGGGCACAACTAACCCGGCGGGGCACAAGCCGCGAAAGTACGGACAACGCGGGCAGTACTCGCCTTCATGCAGCGGGAAGGTGAGCGTGGACTGCGCTTCACGAAACCCGCGCACCAGTGACTCCGGATCGTCGAGCAGCGTACGTTCGAGCGTGACGGGCACGGCCACGCCGGGGCGCAGAAAATAAACGTAGGCCTTGTCCGGGAAGCGGCCGGCGATCCGATCGAGCGCCATGGCGTAGAGACGCAGCTGCGGGGCGTAGAAATCGGCGCGCTCGGCCGTGTCGCGAGCTTTAACTTCGTCTGTCTTATAATCCGCCAGCACGAGTTCGCCGCCTTCTTCGAACCATATATCGATTTGACCGCGCAGGACGATGTCCTCGACGGCCATCAGAAAATCGGCCTCGCGCTCGATCCGTGAAGCGCGTGCGCTGCGGCGGCCGAGTTCGCTCGCGTGAAAAGCGTCGGCGAGTTTGCGCGCCTCAGCCGTGGCGTCGGCCACGGGCTGCCCGGCCAGCAACGCATGCACCTGGAGACCGAATCCGGTGGCATCCAGTTCATCGTCCGGCCGATCTTCTTCAGCTTCTTTGAAACGAAGATGGCGGGGACTGTTGCCGGCCCAACCCAAATAGCGTTCCAGATAATAGCGACGCGGACAGTGCGCGAACAGCGCCACCGAAGTTACGCTGGCGGCAAAATCGTGCTGGTCGTGAATGGCGGGCCGCGTGACCACCTGGATTTGCGCCGGGCCGCCAACCTTCTCGACCGGCTCTCGCGGCGGAGGCAGAGCATTCACCGCATGAATGCGCAGCGGAAAACTCTCCCCATCCGGCGCCTCAACCTGCTCGACCCTCTGCTGCGGAATGCTCAGATCGAGGCTCAGCGCCGCTTCAAGTTGGGCCGCCCAGTGTTTACGCTTGCCGAAACTGGAATACGAAAACACCAGATGCTCTTGGGCCCGCGTCATCGCCACATAGAAGAGCCGGTTGGCCTCGTGCGTCTCGCGCCGTCCGGACTCCTCACGTATTTCAGCGTGAAACCAGTCGCCCTTCTCGTCGCCAGATGCGGGATTTACCCAGCGCGCGCCCAGACCGAACCTTGGCGAGAACACGAGAGGTCCGGCTTCGGTCTGGATGCCCTTATGGAGAGAGGCAAGAAACACAATCGGAAACTCCAGGCCCTTGGCGGCATGCACGGTCATGATACGCACCGCGTTGACGGCGTCCTCGGGCGGCGCGTCAGCGTCGCGCGCGTCGGCCTTACGCATCAGCTCGATTTCTTCCACGAACTCAGCCAGGGTCAGCCGGGATGAAGCCTCGCGCGCCATCGCCAGGAATTTTTCGATATTGGCGGCGTCGCGGCTGCCGGGATCGGCGCCATAGCCGGTCTCATCCATGGCGCGCATCAGCACCCGGTCGAATCCCACGACATCGCGCGCCTCGCGCCACGCAGACAACTGGCGGCGGAACCGGCGCAGCTTGCGCATATCCTCGGCATCGAACGGAGTTTCCAGACGATCGAGCCGCCCAAGCGCGCCGCCCAGATTGCCGCCCGCCTTCAGCCGCATGAGAGCTTCATCGGAGACGCCCGCGAAGGGCGAGCGCAGCACGCCGGCCAAGCTGATTTCGTCCCGAGGGTTGGAAATCACACGCAAAAGATTTGAAAGATCCAGCACTTCGCGCGTCTCGAAAAATCCTTTGCCCTGGTTGAGCAGATATGGAACGCCGGCCTTCTCAAAAGCTTGCGTGAACGCGGGCAGCACTTCGGAGTTCCGCACCAGCACGGCGATATCGCCAAATCCAGCGCGGCCGCTTTCCAGCTGCAGCGAGTCAGTGAATTCCACGATGCGACGCGCCACCCAGGCCGCCTCCAGATTCTGCGCGGCTTCCTGCGTGCCGGCAATGGCCGCGATCACTTCCACCGGTGCGTCCAGCTTCTCTGGGAACGTTTTTGCGGCCACCAAAGGGCGCGGCTCGATTCCGGGCGCATGATGCAAGATAGTCTTGACGGCGCATAAAATTCCCGCGCGGCTGCGCCAGTTCTCCACCAGCTCCACCAGATGCTTGCCGCCGCTCTCCACCCGGTCGCGATAGCCGCGAAAGACTTCGGGATCGGCATGGCGGAAGCCGTAGATGGATTGGTTGACGTCGCCCACGGCGTAGAAACGGTCCGGGCCGCGCAGCAGGTCGACCAGCTTCGACTGCTGTCCGTTGGTGTCCTGAAACTCGTCCATCAGCACGTGCTGGAACTCATCGCGGATGTGGCGGCGAATTTCGGGATTTTCTTGCAGCAGGCGGACAGCAAACGCTTCTAGATCGGCGTAATCGAGCGTTCCCATGCGCCGTTTACGCTCGCCGTATATCTGATCGAAGAACTCGATCACGGCGATGAGCGTGTCACGCTCGCGGGCGTAGTATTCAGTAATCAGAGCTCGATAGACGTCCGGAAGCAAGTCGTCCTTGATCGCCATCAGACGCGTGTGGCTGGTGGTTTTCCTTTTCAGGCCATTCAGGTTTGTCGGAAATTCGTTGAGGACGCGGAAGTGCTCGACTGTAACCGGACCATCCCGCAGACTCGTCACGCGCAACGCTACTTCGAGGACTTCGTGCAAGCGTTCCACCTGGCTCGCATTCCAGCCGAAGAAATTCTCGTCGCCGAGAGCGGCCACGGCTCGACGCAACTCCGGTAGCCCCCTCACACCGCGCATCGCAAATCCCCGCAGCTCGCCCGCTGCAACACCGGCAGCACGCATGGCATCGTACACTTCGGGAATTGCGCCCGCCAGATCGGGCGACGAAAGGCCATGCATCAGCAGGCGCATGGCTTCGGGATCGGCACCGAACCGGCCGTCGAGCGCGTCGCTCGCCGCAAGCTTTTGCATGATGGTGGCCTGGCGCGCGTCCAGGACCCGGAATTCGGGATCGATTCCGGCGGCCACCGAGTTTTCACGCAGCAGGCGTGCGCAGAAACCGTGAATGGTCGAGACGTTGGCCTGCTCCAGTTCGCGCCGGCGCTCCGGCATTTCCCGAAACGATTCCGCCAGCCGCTCCTTCATGTTGCGCGCGGCTTTCTCCGTAAACGTGATGGCCAGGATCCGTCGCGGCGGCACGCCGGATTCCACCAGCCGGCGGTAACGCTCTACCAGCACGCGTGTCTTGCCGGAGCCCGGACCCGCAACCACGCAAGCGTCCTGGCCCGCTTTCGCAATGTCGATCGCGTCGAGCTGGCGCGCCGTGAAGTCCACTAGGCGCCCTCCGCGATCGCCGTCACCGCGCCCTCATAACGGCAGATATCTTTGAAGTCGCAGAACCGGCATTTCGAAAGATCGCTGGGCAAAGGCTTGATCTGGCCGGTCACGATTTGCCGCGACGCCGCTACGCTCCGTTCGATGGCCGAGTCGAGCCACTCGCACGAAAACGGCTGTATCGCCGCGCCAGCCAGCCAGGCCGGCTGTTCCCCCCAACCGGCGTACTGGACTCCATCGCGCAGGCTGCAATAGTACATGCCCGCGGGCTGCAGGCCAAATGCGCGCTCCGCCGCAAGCCAGTAAAGCGGCCCTTGCAGCAGATCCTGATTTTCTACTTTGTCCTTTGACGTTTTGCTGTACTTGTAATCGATGACAAACCCGCGGCCGTCCGGCGCTTTCAAAAGGCGGTCGACGCGCGCACGAATCCCTAGGCCGGCCGCAAGCTCAAAGTTGCAGGATATTTCAACTTCACTCGCGTAGCCGGCCGGCCAGCATTCGGTCTGCGCGAAGCGGCGCAAGTCCGCGAGCATCTCCGAGCGCAGCAGCTCGGTCTTGTAGCTCGCGGGAAGACGCTCCGATTGAGCCGTCTCGCGAAAAATACGGTCAAAGATCTTGTCGATCGATCCGCGCGCCACCAGCCACGCAGCAATCACGCCATGTACGATTTTGCCCCGCGTCAGAAAATCGAAGCGCTCTTCCGGGCGCAAGGGCGCACCCTCGAGCCGTAATGTGTGGCGTCCGAAAAATTGAAAAGGGCATTGCAGATAGGATTCGAGAGCCGTGGGCCGAACCTCGGCCTGCGTTTGCGCGAGTACGTGGAGCAGGTCGCTGGAATGTATGGCACACGCGGGCGCTGCTGCGGCTTCGGCCGGCTGTAATCGCACCGGCCGGCTGGCGGCGCGGGCCTGCGAATCGAGAAACAGAGACGGCAGATTCTGCTCGCCGCGCGCATCGTTTTTCGGGTAGCTCAAGATGAGCGACGCCGTGGCGCGGTGCAACGCCGAGTCGAACAGAAACCGCTCTTCGCGCTCGGCATCGCCGGCCGTGCGGATGCGCAGCCCGCTTTCATTCAAGCGGCGCCGTGCCGGCTCCGGCAGAAACGGATCGGGCGGACGATAGCGCGGGAACTGACCCTCGACTAAACCGCACACGAATACCACCGGCAGCTCCCACTGGCGGACCTCGTACGCGCTCAAGACGTGCACCACATCGCGGCGCTGGTCGGCCACGCGCAACGGCGTGAGTCTTAGCGCGGTTTTCACCGCCGGCCAAAAATCGCCTAGGGCAAGCTTCGTTTCCAGGTCAAACGAAGACGCGGCCTCGGCCACCACACCTTCGAACGCATCGACCGCTTGCGCCTGCGAGCGCCACGCCAGCGCCGTTTCGTGGCTCACGCCATCGCCCGGCCGGGCCGGATGGTAGATTGCGCGCAGTTTACAGAATTGCGCGCACCATTCCGTGGGCTTCAGCGCGAGCGACCGCCAGGCATACAGCTCGCCGAGGCGCTCCAGCAGGCGCGCGAGCCGCTTGTCGGCGCTCTCGATCTGCCTGGCAACCTCGGCCAATGCATCTAGTCCCACGCCTGGCAACCTCTCACGCACCAGGAATTCGAAGCGGTCCATCGGCGCCGATATCCCAGCGCCGGGAGCCAGTTTCATGACGTCAAGTGTCTGCGCATGCTCCCATCCGCCCAGCATCGCGTCCACCGAGCCGGCCAGGAAGCGCACCGCGGCCTGATCCATGAGGATCGAATCGAAATAGAACCGCGCTGGAATACCGAAGCGCTCAAGCGTGGCCCGCATCAGCGGAACATAGATTTCGGGCGAACGCGCGATGATGCCGATCTCGCGGAACGAACGGCCCGCTGCCGCTTCTTCAAGAATCCGCCGGGCGATCTCGTCGGCTTCACGCTCGATGCTGGGCGCGACGAACAGCTCGCGCGTCGGGGGAATGCGATCATGCGCGAGCGTTTTCTCCTCGAACCCCATGGCCAGCAGCCGCGCGCGTGTGGCGGCCGCGATTTCATCCGATGGCAGCGTGACCGTGACGTCCGCGTGCTTTGACAGGGCTTCAATCAGCGCAAGTTCGGGGTCGGTGAACGAAAAAAATCCGTCGAGCCAAATTGTTTTCGCCGGGCCGGCGCCTGACTCTAGGATGCGCGCGGCCGCCAGGGCCAGACGTGTTGCGCGTAACCCGAGTTTCCGGCCATTGAGCGCCCGGCTCACTTCATCGAACACTTCCGCCAGTGCTCTGGTGAGTCCGGCCGCAGGAAGCCCTTCACGCAGCGCGCGGGCGTCGCATCCGGCGGTATCGCATTCCTCGATCACCGCCGCGAGCCTCGCGTGAAATCCGGAGAGGTGCGCCACCTTCGCGAACTCGAGGCGGTTTGCCCGGAGCACACATTTCTCCACCAGCAACTCGAAGACCGGAGCCGACACCTGCGGCAGATCTTTGACCCATGGCTCAATGAAGCGCGCAAGCGTCTGCAGCACGCTGGGCGAAAAGACAATCCCGCCGCGCGCGATTTCGTCGCGAAGATGCTGGGCCATGGTGACAGTAGGCACCAGCACACGCACGCTTGCATCCTTCCGCCGGAGCGCCGCGCGCAAGCCTTCGAGAACAGTGAAGGTTTTGCCGGAGCCCGCGGGACCGGTAAACAATTGCATTTAAAGTCCAGCTTACAACGTCGCGCGAGCGCGCCTACTGACTTGCTCCAGCGGCCGGACGCACACCACGAGTTTTCCATGCGCGCAACTCCGCGAAGCCGCGCGATACCTCGGCGTTGTTTATGGCGCAATGACCATCGTGCTTCACGTACTGCTGGACAAACAGATCCTTTGTTCCCATGGTCTCGGTCAGCACAGAATAGGCATTGGGAATCCAAGGCGGCACCAGCGGATCGTACGTCGTGTGAATGGCCAGCATGGGGCGCGTGAGGCGACCAGTAGGCGTGTAGTAGGTGTGCAAATATTCGACAGCGCGCGGGCTCGACGCATAGCGCTTCACGCCGTCGTTGAGTGCATTGTCATCGGGCGTGCCCGAGTAAATAATATTGCGGTTGTCGAACGGATTGCCGCCGCCGCGCTGTTCCAGATCCATCAGGACGTAGGTGAGGAACACGATGGTGCCGGCCAGTTCCTTATTCGTATGGATGCCGGACCAGCGGCGCAGAATCTCCGTCCTGTCCGGCTTCGCGTCGAGCAACTGCGTGATCTGCTCGTTGTTCTCCTTGCTCATCCTGAAGTTCGCCGGCACGCTGGAAGGATCGGGAAGGGCACCCGGAAAATAGTAATCGAAAACGATGCGGAGATCGAAGGGCTGGCGCTCCATGAACCACGTAGCGGCGCCGAGCGGGCCGCATAATGGCAATCCGGCGTCGTAGATGCTGGGGAACGATTCGATCATCAACATCGTGAGAAATCCGCCCATGGAGTGTCCAGTGACGTACGTCTCATTCGCCGCGCCGTACTTGCGAATGAAATAGCGCCGCAGCGCCTCGGTATCGGCCACAGCTTCCTGAATCGCCCAACCGCCGGCGGCGTAACCGGATTGGATGAACGCATATCCCTGGCTGGTAAAAATGTCGATGAACGGGTTGGGCTTGTTTTCGTAGGCTCCTGGACTATCGCTGTACCCATGGCAATAAACCACCAAACCTCGGTTCCATTTTTCCGGGACGTCGATGCGAAACTTGGCGCCGTTGATCTCGCCGATCTCGGTGCGCGCAGCGGCATGGAGCGGCGCGAGAAGCGCGAGCGCAAGCAACAGAGTTTTCATGGCGGATTTCAATATACACCCCGATCCAACGCAGGATCGGTGGTGCCCTGTGTTGGCTCTAGCGCTTCGGCCTGTGTGCGCTACCCCTTCAACGTGGCCGCGAGCGCCTGCTGAAGCTCGCGCTGTTTTTCTGCGCCCAGCTTCAGCCCGCTCGCCGTCACATAAAAGACGTCGATGGCTTTGTGCGCTTCGGTATCGATGAGCACGACGTCTATGCTGGCCTGGTGCGAGGAAATCGTGGAAGCGATGTCGTAGAGGAGCCCCGGCCGGTCTTGGGCGACCACTTGAATCAGCGTGGCGGTTTCGGACGCGCCGTCATCGATCGAAACCGAGGGTTCGATGCGCGCCTTGCGGCTTGGCGGGGCGGGGCGCGGCCGGCTGCGCAGCAACTGCTTTACATCGGCGCGGCCGAGCGCGGCTCGCTCGACCGTGGCTTTCAACCGGTCCACTTCGGTCGGATTGAGCTCCAGGGTGCGCAGCGGATCGGCGAAAGAAAAGGTGTCCAGCACCGCGCCGCGCCGGTTAGCGAAGGCCTCGGCTTTCAAAATGTTCAAGCCGAAACTGGAGAGCGTGCCAGCCACCGATGCGAACAGGAATGGGCGGTCGCCGGTGACCAGAGTCAGGCGGTATGCGCTGCCGGTTTTCTCGATCTCTACGGACGCTCCGCGCGTGCGGCTGTCTAACTCAAGCTGCATGTGCCGCTCGATTTCGGCCGCGGTGTGCGTGTGCAGGTAGCGCGTGGGAAACCCTTCAAGAAAGGCGCTGCGCTCCGGCGAATCGGCCTGCGCGATGCGTTCCGTCTCGAGCTCACGCGTCAGCTCGTTGTAAGTGAGCAGATAAAGTTGCCACAACTGCTCGGCGCGCCACGGCGTCATAGCCGAGGGATTCACCGCGCTGATGTCCGCATAGGTCACCAGCGTCAGCAGCTTCAGGCGCTCCACCGTTCCGACTCTATGCGCCAGATACTCGGCCGTCGCCGGGTCGAATGGATCGCGCCCATTCATCGTGGCCGACATTTCGAGATGGCACCCAATCACGAATCGCACCGTTTCGCGCTCCGCCGCGGGCATCTGAATGCGCTCCATGGCGCGCTCCGCGATTCGCAGCGAGGCGTCCACGTGGCCTTCATCGGGGTTGCTCTTGCCGACGTCGTGAAACAGCAGCGCGAAAATCAGCAGGCCCGGCTGCTCGATTTCCGACAGCAGTCCGGCGTACGGCTTGGCGCTTGCGTCTTTCGCGTCCCGCAGCTGGATAAGCGTCTGAATGGCGACCAGCGTATGTTCATCTACCGTGTAACGGTGGTAGAAATCGCGAATCACCAGACAGTCGATTTCTTCCATCTCGGGGAACAGCGCGGTGAGTGCTCCGGCCTCATGAGCGGCGCGCAGCGACAGCGGCGCATACGGCAGTGACAGGGCCTCGCGGATGGCTGGCCAGATGGGGCGCGGAGTCGCAAAGTATGCGCGCAGAGCCGGCAATCGCGCTGCGATCCGGCGCTCGGCTTCGAGCGAAAGACGAACACCGTGCCGTGCCACAAACTGAACTAAGCGCAGCAGCAGTTCGGGCGAGGCGTCCAGCTCCGCGGGCGAGCGAAAGAATACGCGCTCGCGCGACACGGTGAAATCGGCGTTCGAAACGCGCGCGCGGCGGTCGCGAAACTGAGCAAACAGCGAACTGGCACGCGCCTCTTCGGTCTCGAGCACACGCAACGCCGAACGGTGCACCGTGCGCGCGTTACGAAAATAGTCGCTCATCAGGGCGGCCGGCTCGCGCAGTCCGGTCTGCTCGGCAATCCACTCCTGCGCATCGAAGGTCAGGACATTGGAATCGCGCTTGGCGTTCTGGTGCAGATATCCGCGCAACCCGAACAGGAAATGCCGCGCTTCATCCAGGTCCGGAGCGGGAGCCGGCGGCGCGAGCGATTGCGGCGTCGTCCCCGCGATCTGCGACAGCCACGAAGCCAATTGCAGATCGCGTAAGCCGCCCGGAGATTCCTTGATATTGGGCTCGAGATGATAAAAAGTGCCGTTGAAACTGGCATGTCTTTCGCGCGTCATCCGTGATAGATGCCGCACCAGGGCGTCGCGCTGGCCATGCACGAATCGGGGCAGTTTCTGGAGCAGCGCGCCGTACACCACCGCATCCCCCGCCAGGTATCGCTGATCCAGCAGGCTGACGTTCAGCTCGATATTGTCGTCGTGCAGTTCTGAGCATTCGGCCGGCGTGCGTACGGACTGGCTGACGCGCAGCCCGGAATCCCACAACTGTTGCAGGAAACGGGAAATGGCGTCTTTCAGGCTGGCTGCGGTTTTGTCGCTGGCGAACAACAAGAGCAGGTCGATATCGGAATAAGGAAAGAGTTGCCGCCGCCCGTAACCACCCACGGCCAGCAGGGCAGCGCCCGCGCGAACCGCCACCCCCAGATGCTCCTGCCACGCGTCCCGGACCCGGATATCCACCGCCGAGCTGCGCTCTTCAAGCGCAGGCATGGGATCAAAGAGCTGTTTCTCCGCGATCGTCATTTCGGATCCGGATGGCCTCCGCGACGTCATAGACAAAAACCTTGCCGTCGCCAATCTTGCCGGTACGCGCCGCCGTTGTGAGGGTCCGCAATACTTCCTCGAGCCGCGCATCGCTCACGACGAGCTCGATTTTCATCTTGGGCAGCAGATCGATGTTGTATTCCTGACCGCGATAGACTTCTTTGTGCCCCCTCTGCCGGCCGTGCCCGCGCACTTCGGTGAGAGTCATGCCATCGATGCCTATGGCTTTGAGCGCTTCCTTGACGGGCTCCATCTTGAATGGTTGAATGATGGCTTCGATTTTCTTCATCGCATGCTCCTGTGCCTTCGTCCGGGCCTACGTCTCGAAGAAATAGCCTTCTTCACCGTGCAGGCTCACGTCCATGCCCTCAATCTCGTCATTCTTGTCCATCCGCACGCCGACCAGCGCATCGCAGATCTTGAGAATGATCCAGGTACCCACGATCGCCAGCACCCACGCCACCGCGACGCCGATCAGCTGGTTCCCGACCTGCCCGGCATTGCCATCCGCCCATCCGAGCGCCAGCGTTTTGCCTGAGGCGTCTTTGAAACTGTCATTGATGAGGTTGGTTGCGAAGATGCCCGTAAGGATTGCGCCTACCGTACCGCCGGCTCCGTGCACGCCGAATGCATCGAGCGAATCGTCGTAACCAAATTGGCGCTTCACCATGGTCACCATGAAGTAGCATACGACGCCGGCGACGAATCCAATGAGCAACGCGGGAAAAGGTTGCACGAAGCCGGACGCCGGCGTGATGGCGACCAACCCCGCCACGCAGCCCGAGATTGCACCCAGCACGCTTGGCTTGCCGCTACGTATCCATTCGATAAAAGTCCATCCCAGCGCCGCCGCCGCCGCGCCAAAGTGCGTCGCAACGAACGCGCTGGTGGCCAGGCCCGACGCCGCCAGCGCACTGCCCGCATTGAAACCAAACCAGCCAAACCAAAGCAGACACGCGCCGATAACGCTGAGTACGATGCTGTGCGGCCGCATCGGCTCATGCGGATAACCCACTCGCTTCCCCAGATAGAGCGCGCAGACCAGCGCCGAAACCCCTGACGTGATGTGTACTACAGTACCGCCGGCGAAATCGAACGTTGGAATCTTACCTCCGAGCGCCGCGTTCAGCAGCCCTCCCTTGCCCCATACCATGTGCGCCATCGGGAAATAAACGATCAGGGCCCAGAGCACCGTGAACAGCAGCATACCGCTGAACTTCATGCGCTCGGCGAAAGCTCCGGAGATTAGCGCCGGCGTGATGATGGCGAACATCAATTGATAGACCATATACGTCTGCTGCGGAATGGTGCCCGCATAGTCCGGGTTGGGCGCGATGCCCACGCCGCGCAGAAACGCGTAGCGCAGATCCCCCAGGAACGGCGTGCCCTCGGCAAATACCAGGCTATAGCCCACGATGGCCCAGAGCACCGTGATCACCGCCATCAGAATGAAGCTCTGCATCATGGTGCCGAGCACGTTCTTGCGGCGCACCAAGCCGCCATAAAATAGCGCCAGGCCGGGACCGGTCATGAGCAATACCAGCGCCGCCGAAGTCAGCATCCACGCGTTATCGCCCGCGCTTTGCGCCGACTTCACCGCCGCGTCGAGCGCCGCGAGCCGGCCATCCACGCTCTGCGGCGCTTGTGCCATGGCCGCCGAGGAAAATAACAGCAGAGTGAAAAACTTCATTCCAATTTCCTTCTCCAGATTACACAGAAAGCCAGTGTCCATTATTCCGCGAAGCCCGCGACGGACGGAAAAGAACGTTTCTATGGCTCCGATTGAAAATTTCTATAGCTGTTTGGCGGTCACTCCGGCCAGCCCTACGGCTCGCGCGATCTTCGCCGCGGGGCAGCCAAAATCGCCTCTCCTACGCTATCCTAAATCCCATGCCAGCACGAAGAGACCTGTTCAAGATTGGCGCCGTGTCCGCTCTCGCCATGACCGCGCGCATGCCAGCCGCACCATTTAGATTGCCCAGCAGCACGCTGCGTGCGGAGCAGACCACGATCACGCACGAATCGTTCGGCGATCTCGCCATTTACTTCAACGGGCCCACCGATCAGGTCGCGTCCATGACCGCCGGAAGCCTCCGGCTCAAGCCCGGTATGTCGCCTCACGCGCCACATCAGCACCCCGAAGAAGAGTTTATGGTGATCACCGAAGGCGCGGGCGAAATCGTGGTGGATGGAAAAACCACCAGAGCGTCGTCCGGCTCCATGATGTACTGCGCGGCCGGCACACTCCACGGCATCGTCAACACCGGGAAAGATCCTCTGCTGTTTTATTTCTACAAGTGGAAGGTCTAGGCGCCGCTGCTTTTGTACTGGTAGAGAGGATCGCGCCAGCAACCCTACTTCAATTCCTTGCCTTCCACCAGCGTCACGTACCGGTCGACAGCCACGTCGGTGAACTTCTGCACTTTGCCGCTCGGTGCAGGCCACTTCACTTCCAGCCAGTCGAGTTTCGCGTTGCTCCCAAGGCCAAGCAGTTCGCGCGGGTCGTGCGATGAGAGGTAGCTGCCGCCGTTATTTTTGAGCTTAGTCCTCTTGGCGCCGCCCGCCGACCACGAAATCCGCGCGCCAATAGCATCGCGATTACAATTGACGCCCTCGAGCTTCAGTCCCAGCCAGTGATTGCCCGAGCCGCACCGGTTGCGCAGCAAAACGGGCGCACCGCCGTTGGTGGCCACCAGGACATCGGGGAATCCGTCATTGTCGAAATCGCCCACGGTCAATCCGCGCGCCGACAAAGGCTTGGAGAATGCCGGGCCGGCTTCCGCGCTCATGTTGCGCAGCAGGCCCTTCTCCTGCCGGAACAATAACAACGGTTCTTTGTACTTCACCTGCTGCGAGTACTGCTCGATCATGTCGTCCGGATGGCCGTTCGAAAGGATCAGGTCGGTCGAGCCGTCGTTGTCATAATCGAAAAACTTGAGGCCCCAGCCGCTTAGCAGGCGCGTGGCCTGTGCCACGCCGTTCTTGTGCGCGGCATCGGAAAAGGATTCGTTTTTGTTGTTGGTGTAGAGCGAGAACATTTCCTGGTCGACATTGGCGACGAACAGATCTTCCCATCCATCCGCGTTGATGTCGGCTGCATCCACGCCCATGCCGG
>DATLVQ010000563.1:0-4330 GCA_035577325.1 Bryobacteraceae bacterium
TCGAGGTCCCGATAGCTGAGCGAATATCGCAGATACCACCGAACGCACAGGACAATGATGTCGTCCTGGAAATGGCGACCTCGAAACAGCTTCGGTCGGGTTTTACGCATCGCTCCTCACCCTACCAAATCGGGTGACCAGAGATTTGCGACACAACCGCTCCATGAGCATGCGCTGACTGCGGATGCTGAACTTGAATCTGAAGGTCACATTGCCAAGCCAATCCGAGCAAATAGTTTGGAACTGCACGGATAGGAGCCCTGCCCAAGAATTTTCCAATTCTTCACGCGCCGTTCATTTCGACGTGACATCTTCCATCTAGCCTAGGTGTGAGAAACGATACGGACGGAAGACAAGCCGGAGTGAATGCCTAGGGTTCTTGCCAGTATCCAACTTACTTGGGCGCGAGTATACTCGTCAGGCAACGTTGATAGGGTAGACGACTCTGAGACCATCGGCATTCGATGTCTAAGCCTAATGAAGGCCTGCAACAGGAGCGGTGGTGTGACGATTTCATTTCCCTTTCTCGTTTTTCTCGGCTTGACCGTACTTTTTAGTTGGCTCTCGAGGAGTCGCAGCAGCCAATGAGCGGGTGAAGGGCGTTTACAATTTCGGGGGCTTTGGCGTGTTTGTGGAGCCGAACCTGGAGGGTCACTGCAATGGGAAACCTTTCGATCAAGATACGCAGGATGGTTGGAGCAAAAGAGCCGCCTGATGAGCAACGGCTTATGACTTGGTATGAAGACGCTTTGGATCTGGAAAACGCTTGCAGCAACTGGGAAAAACCACATCACAGTAATCATTGAAGAGCCGGTGTTGAAGCAAAGGAACCAAAGCCCGCAAAAACGGACGCCACTGGTTCATCACTGTTCTCTAAGACTACGGGCTGCCAACCGGAGTGCGATGGACACCATCCTCCTAATCGAAAACGATCCCACCAATCTGGTGGCGCTAAGCTTGGCGGTGCGCAGCTTCGGCTACACGGTCCTGGAAGCCGATAGCCGAGGCGAGGCTTGTAACCTTTGCGCTGAGCATCGGGGGCCGATTCACCTCATAATGATGGAAACCACTCTGGATCAAGACGGTGTTTACGAATTTTTCACTCGGCTTCAACTCATCCATCCCCAAATCCGTGCTCTTCTTATGACAGATGCATCATCAGCACGGTTGGCCGAGAAATTAGCAATGCCCTGCGAGTACTCCTTTCTTCATAGACCGTTCCGGGTGGACGCATTGGCGGACGGCATAAGAGCACTGCTGGACGCCCCGAAGGCAGCCACCTCCGCTTCGTGACCTCGGGGCCGTAACCCTGCGCTACATAGTTTGTCAGCCTGCCCTGGCTGGCCTTACCTGCTCCGTTGATCCAGCGTGCAGCGTTGGAATCACAATTGCCGCGAATATTGCCGTCAAACGCCGACTGGCATCTCGCTGTGTGTTTGCAGTCATCTAGCATCATTCGTCCATGCCCGATTCCTGAACGGCTTGCCAGTAATCGGGACGGAGTGAAAAGAGTTTGGAACAATAGCGCATCGCACGCCTCGTTGGCGCGCCTTGAGAAGCGAACTGCTAGGGGCAAAAAGAAACAGCCGCATCGGCATCGTGATCGGCTCAGAGATACGGCAGCCATGACCTCATCGGGTGATCGCCGCAAGCGCAAGCGGGTTGCAGTGCATTGGCCAGTGCGTCTGCTGCGGCAATCGGGCAAACTGTCGGTCGAAAGCATCACCGAAAATCTGAGCAGCGAAGGACTCTATTGCATCACCCAAGAGCGATTCAGAAAAGGCGAACGGCTGCTGTGCGAGATTGTTATTCCTGGAGTGAAGTTCGACTCTCCTCAACCATTCCTCCGGATCCAATGCCACATCACAGTCAAGCGAGTCGAGCATGTTCACCGTGGTTTCGGCCTCGGTTGCCATATTGAGGATTACTCGCTTACCACGCCGCAAGCAGCCATGTAGGGAACGGTCCGTCCAAACGTTTTCTCATTCTCCGCCCAAGATTCATTTCGACTTGACCTCCGCCGCGCAGCTTAGGTGCATGAGGCACGGTTGACAGGGCCCCGGCCTCAGACGACGGTTCGTATCCGGAGTCATGGAGAGTGGCCTGCACTCTCTCGGGTTACGGCCTCAGCAAGCCGTAGACGTTGACGGCGTCGTCGTAGTTGGGAACGTAGACCTTGCCCCCAACCACGAGCGGCGGAACAAACTTCATGAGCGTACCCAAGCGGTCTCGTTTTGGTCTCTGTTCACTATTCCAGATTTCCTGTAACGTCTCGGCATTAAAAGCGCGTAGCACTCCAGGCGCGTTTCCCGCGTCGGCGCTCTTGTTATTGCTATGGGTCGCCCAAACAATGCCGGTACCGGACTGTTTACCGTTGGAGGAAACCGTCAGTGTCCCCCCGGGCGAGCCCCGGTTAGGGATTTTTCCCTTCGCGAAGGGCGTAGTCTCCAGATGGCGGCCGCCGAGTCGGAAGCCTTTGAGAAAATCGGCTTCGCACCACAGGTATACGCTACGACCACTGAGGCCGTCCCACAGCGCGGGCCCGGCCATGATCCGGCCGCCGTTCACTTGAATGGTCTGCAACACCCCTTCGGCATTCGCCGTCATATGTCCGAGTTTCGCTGTATCGAATAGATAAACGATACCCTTCTTACTGCCGGCGATGAGCACGCTCGTTCCAGGCACCAGCATGGGGCCGGTGGAACCGAGGTCGGCATCGTCGTCGTTGAGCTGTTGGAAGTCGCTTGGGGTAAAGTAGTCGTCCACAAGAAAAGCGTTACCGACCAACCTCAACTTAACGAGCGACGTTCCGAAGTTGCGCCGGCCGTCCCAATCGCCGTTGCCAGTTTCGAAATAGATGTTGCCCGCCACGTCGACGGCCGGGCCGCGCCCGGATTGCCAGATGCCGCCATCAGCGCCGTCGGGCGTGACACACCATGCCGCACGCTGCCGCAGCGTCTTGGCATCATAAGCCATCACCCAGCCATGGTAGGGGCGGATATCTTCGTGCGAGGCCCATGCGATGATGACGGCGCCGCCGACAAGCGCCAGTGCCGGACGCTGATTGCCCGCCATAGGGTCGAAGCGCAGGTTGCTGCCTACGGCGTCCTTGGCGGCACTCGGCACGCTGGCCTCGATGACTGTAGCGGGCAACACATCCTTACCGTCTCGCACGTCGAGCTTGTGGATCCGTTGCACGTAGATTCCGCTCTCGCGGGTACACGCAACCATAAAAATGGCATTGGATGCGGCGTCAATGACCGGCGTGCCCTCGATGCCGACATTGCCGACGATATTCAGGTCGTTATCGTTGGTAATGTCGGTAATCGGGACGGGCGTGATGCCGGCCATCTCATCGGTAAGATTGCGCATCCACAGAGGCGGGCCGGGACTGTCAGCATCGAAAGCGTAAACCTTATCGTTCATTGTGGCGACATAAAGCACGTTGCGCGCTCCACGCCGAGGGATCGGTACCGCCGGAAGGTACAACGGCTGGGCGAAGACGGAGCCATCCACGTAGTACCGGTAGAGCTTGCCGAAGCTGGCTTGATTGACGTTGGACGCATTGAGGGTTTTCTCGCGCGAGTCTGCGGAGGTGCCGGCCTGGTTGTAGCGACTCATCACGACCGGGAACTGGGAGCAGAGCGGAAACGTTGTGGAGAGAGCGAATACAAAACGGGCCAGCGATTTGAACATATAAATATTAGTACCGTAAAACGTGCGCCAACCTATTCTGGTGCTCGTGGAGCTGCCCCGCACATGGTGTCGCAAAGCGAAGCCGCGAGACCTTTTTAATCTGCAGCCCTCCCCAAAGCGCCGGCCCAAAGGTCGGTGAACTGATTCAAATGCGCCGCCAAGATTCTCCGCGGCAAGCATCTTACCGGAATTTCGGTTAATGGACCATAGCAACACGCAAGGAAAACCTGGCGCCCGAGGAAATACAGAAACGCGCTGCCGCTGCCATGGCCGGCCATTAACCCCCGAACTGTCTTTCCGTACCACGGGACAGCCAGTTCACGTTGCGGAAATAATGGTGCATGCCTGTCTAAAAGTGAGCTTTCAGCGCAAACTCGAAATCCCTGGGATTGCCCGCGCTAGTAATTGTGCCGAAGGCCGGGGAGCCGAAACTTCCGCTCGGGTCATTGAGCGGCGGGGTGTTAGTGAGGTTGAAAACCTCTGCACGAAACTCCAGACTTACCCGCTCCGTGATACGAAACGTCTTCCCCAGCATCAAATCCGCGTTTTGGAATCCCGGACCTCGTACTGGATTCCGAGAGCTGTTCCCGATCGCAAACTGCGGCGTAAGCGTGAACACCGCTACATCAAACCA
>DATLVQ010000564.1:0-4804 GCA_035577325.1 Bryobacteraceae bacterium
CTCCGGGCCCGGCTGTGCCGTCCGAAGTCGATCCGCCCATTCTAGCGGTGGAAAAACCGATACCCGCTCCTGTGGATGATGTTGCCCTGAACGGGCCGCCGGAGACTTATGTACTACCGCCGGCGCCTGCCGCAGGTGGAAAAGAAGTTACCGGCGGAACGACCAGCATTACGTCTGCGCCCAAGCATTTTCAATGGGGTGTGCGCCTGACAATTCGCGGCGTTTACGACGACAACATATTTCTCTCTCATTTCGATCGTCAACACGACTGGTATGTCGCGATTGAGCCGGCGATCACGATTGGCTACGGCGCGATTGTCGAACGCCAGGGAACGTACATCCGATTGGACTACGCACCGAGTATTTTCCTTTACACGGACCACGACGATATCAATTCAGCCCAGCATCTGATTCGTCTGGAAGGCCAGGCTGGCTTCGGCCGGCTGATCCTGGGCCTGAGCCAGGATGTCCAGCTTCTGGGCGGTGGCCATCTGGACAGGTCAGGTCTCGACGCGTCGGCGATCTCGATTGCTGGCTCAATCAACGCCGCCACGAATGGCACGACTGACTCTCAGTTGTACGAGACCAACTTCAGCGGGAGTTACGACCTCAGTGACAAGACGTTCATCAGCGGCGGGGTTATTTACAGGCGCCAGGATTTCAACACGCTAATCAGTTCCGATGAGTTTAGCGGGAACCTGTTTTTTAACTACAAGTACAGTCCGAGGTTGGCGTTCGGCATTGGCGGTTCGGGCGGCTATAGAACCGTTGACCTTGGTCCGGACGAAACGTTCGAGCAGGGGCTTCTGCGAGTTCAATATCAAGCGACGGGCAAAATCAACGTCAACGCCTCCGCCGGTGTCGAGGTTCGGCAATTCGACAGCTTCAACGGCTTCAGCTCGCGCAGCGATCGCGTTTCGGGTGTGTACGAAATCGGGGCGACCTATCAACCCTTTGACGGCACCATGATCACACTGAGAGGCAGCAGCCGCGTACTCTCTTCAGCTACAGTTGCCTTCAACGATTATGTTGCGACCAATATTCTCCTGGGAGTGCGCCAGCGACTGCTGCAACGAGTTTATGTGGGATTCACCGCCGGGTATGAACACGCGGATTACCTCGAAACTGTCCCAGGATTAGACATAAAGCGGAATGACGACTACTTTCTCATCGAACCTGCCGTCGATGTTATGGTGACAAGATGGTGCACCGTGGGCGCCTATTATCTCTACCGAACCAACGACAGTCCAATTCAAAGGTTCGACTATTATGAGAACCAGTTTGGGATGCGGGCTTCGTTTACCTACTAACTTTGGTCCACTGCTCCGCTTGACCCGTTACCCCCGCGTGATCTGCGAACAGATGAGGTGCCGTTCTGGCAAATACGGGTTGTGGCTCGTTGTCCTGCTGCTGGCGACGTTGCCAGTCATTTCTTTTGCGCAGTTCACTCCGCAAATGACTGGACAAATCAACTCGCAAACCTCAACGACTTCGAGCGCCCCTGATACGACGACTGCCCCCCCGGCTTCGTCTTCCACCAACTCCGGCAGCGTTTCTTTGGCCGCGGTCAGCGCCCCGGCCGGTTATCAGCTCAGCTCCAACGATGCGATCGCGGTTGAAGTTTTTGGAGAAGAAGACCTGAAGACGACGGCGCGGCTCAATTCGGAAGGCAATGTGAGTCTTCCTCTCATTGGTCCGGTCCATCTGGGCGGGCTAACCGTGACGCAAGCCACTGCGCGAGTGACCGAACTTTATGCCCGGGATTATCTGGTCAGTCCCAAGGTAAATGTGACATTGCTCGGATATGCGAGGCGGCGTTTCACGGTTCTCGGCCAGGTGAATCATCCCGGTAGTTTTGATATGCCCGAGACGAGCCCCGGAGGAATCGATCTTCTGGAAGCGATTGCGATGGCCGGAGGATATACGCGAATCGCGGCGCCGGAGCGCGTCAGTGTGCGCCGTCATGCTGGCAATGGAGATGAGCTATTACGAGTCAACGCAAAGCGCGTCGAGCGCGGCCAGTCCGCCAATTTTCAGGTGCTACCGGGCGACAGCATCACGGTTGGGGAAAGTATCTTCTAACTGATGCGGTGGGCTACGCGCCGCTTTTCAATCGCCGAAAAGTGTGCAATACTGCGTGCGCCCGTCGCTTCCTTGGCCCGCTGTAATTTGATTTCAAAATGATTAATCAACCTCGTGAAGTAGCTCCTCCTCCAGTCAAACCTCGCGCGCCGCTCGTTCCAGGTCAGATTTTTTCGACCACCACCGGTGCGTCAATCGATCCCACCGGCGCACGGCGCGGGTTCGATTTTCGGCATTACTGGCATTCGTTGGTTGAAAAGATCTGGGTGGTGGCGCTCTGCGTCGTGGTCGGATTGTTTCTCGGTCTCGGATATCTCGCGACCACTCCGAAACTTTATCAAGGCCACAGCGTCCTGGAGGTGGAGATGGAAGAGCCATCTCTGATTGAGAGCGACCGGGCCAGTGCCAGGGGGGCAAGAGATTTTTTGAGCAGCGAGCAGGCGCTGCGTACGATCGAACAAAATCTAGACAACCGCACCCTGATGGCGCGAGTCATTCATGTGGAAGGATTGGCCAATGATGGCGGACGGGCGTTTCTGGGCAAAAGCGTAAAGGCTAACGCGAAGACGACGCCCGCTCCGAGTTCGCCTCGGCCTGGTGCAGCATCTTCTTCTACTGCCTCCGTTTCCAACGCCGACCTCGTCGCTCCTGCATTCACACCATTGGAAGAAGCCATGGGCGGGACGCTCGCCAAGATGGTGAAACCGGTGGTCAGAAGAAACTCGCGGCTGATCGATCTTTACGTGACCAATTATGATCCCGTCATCGCACAACGTCTGGCAGAAGCAGTCGCGCGTGAGTATATTCGCAGCGCCATCGAGCGGCGCATGGGTTTCAGTCAGCAATCGCTTCGATATCTCCTTGAGGAAGAAGAACGGCTGAAAAATAATTTGCGAAAAAGCGAGCACGCGGTCGCTGAATACAAAGAAAAAACGCCGGATGCGCTCCAGCTTGGCGGCGGCGCTGCTTCAACGGGGGCGCAACCGGGGGCAGGATCGGGAGCTGGAACCACGCGCGGCGGTCTGGTGGAAGACAAGTTGCAAGAATTGACGAGTAAGCTAACGGCGGCCAAGTCGGACCGGATGCGCTTGGAAGGAGAGCTCAGGCAAGTCGAACAAACCGGGGAAAATGTCGACGCGCTGCTCGCTATCCCCAGTATCGGCAGCGCGACTCTGGTCACAGATCGTCGCAGAGACGTCGTCCAGCTTGAGGCCACGGTGGCGACGCTTTCGCAACGCTACAAGGAGAAACATCCGAAGATGCTTGCGGCTCGCGCGGCGTTGACGGAAGCGCGGGCTGCCCTGAAACGGGCCGTTCTCGCGCAACCGGCAGTGTTGAAAAGCACAATCGAGCAAGCGCATACGACCGAGGCAAATCTGACAGTCGGCGTTCGGGAACAAGAGAAGGCTGCGCTCGCGCTAAACAAGGCCGCAATTGGCTATCAAGAGCTCGCCCGGCAGGCCGAGACGGATCGGGCTCTTTACGAAAGCGTCCTTCGTCAGATTAAAGAAACCAATCTGACAAAGGATGTAAAGACGACCCCGATCAGTATCGTTGAGCATTCGCCCGTCCCACGCTTTCCGGTAAGTCCGAGCATTCCCAAGTCGATCCTTTTTGGCCTTCTGGGCGGGTTGGCGCTTGGTTTGGGTTTTGTTTATGTGGTAGACATCATGGATCGCTCGATTAAGACCGTGGACCAGGCCGAGACGACACTGGCCCTTCCGGTTCTCTCGGCGGTTCCAGAAATCCGCAAGAAAGGCGCGGGGGACGGCCAGACCCCGACCGCCGCTTCGAAAGCGCCCGCTGCCACCGCCAGTTACCGTCTCATGGCGGAGGCCCCGGAAGGTCCAACAGCGGAGGCCTTTCGCAATTTGCGGGCGTCGCTTGCTCTGCTGGGACCTGAAGCTGAGCGCAAGGTCTTCCTGTTTACGAGCGCAGTTCCGAACGAGGGGAAAAGTTTTTCGAGCGCAAACTACGCGCTCGCGCTTGCCCAGCAGGGATATCGTGTTTTGCTGATCGACGGAGACCTGCGCCGGCCAAGTCTGCACAAGATTTTTCGCCCAACATCGGAGCAGGTAGAGGATGAGGACAATTCCAAGGGCGTCGTGGATTGCTTGGTCGGCGCGGTAGATTTGAGCTCAGCCGTCCGGAAGGCAGAGACTGGCCGGTTTGAAATTGAAGCCACCGAAAAAGAGACAGCGACCGGCGGAGAGCTGTCGGTGTTGACCGGTGGCCGCCGCGCGCCAAATCCAGCGGAACTTCTGAGCGGACCGGCCTTTGGGCGGTTATTGTCGGAAGCCACTCGCTTGTACGATCGCGTTATCGTCGACACCGCTCCGGTCCTGGCAGTGAGCGACACACTCCTGATGACGCCGCTCGTTCAAACGGTCTGTGTAGTGGTTTATGCAGGCAAAACCCCGCGCAACGCGGTGCAACGAGCACTCGGGATGCTGACCGGCGCAGGTGGCCGTCCTGCCGGGGTTATTCTTAATCGGATGCCGCGGCGGCGTGGTTCCGGTTACTATTATTATTACGCGACGCACGGTTATGGAAAGGGCTCCTATGGAAGCTATGGCGGCTACGGAGGAGGCTACGGAGGCTATGGCTATGGAGGCTATGGCTATGGCAGCTACGGTCATCGTCGTCATAGCAAGAATGGTGAGGGCCAGGACGGGGAGAAAACATAGCCACCGGATCGGACTAGTGCCGTTTCACAGGCAGC
>DATLVQ010000565.1:0-4817 GCA_035577325.1 Bryobacteraceae bacterium
GTCCCCCGAGAGCCATCAAAGCCAGAGCGGTGGTCTCGGGATACGACGGCAGATCCGCGCCCAGCACCCGACGGTTGCCGTAGTTCCAGCCGCCGTCTCGGCACCGCCGGTCGAGCAGCATGCGCTTTCCGGTGGCCATACGGCGGGCGATCTCCTGGCTGTTTGCTTGTGTCAGCGCGCACCGCAGCGCCATCAGGGCATGCGCGGTGGGCTCAACCCACGAGGAAGCCCCAGCCTGCCAGGGCCAGCCGCTCAGAGTGGGATCGAACTCTACGATGGAGGGGCGGAGCCAGTGCGCCACGCGCGAAAACAACCCGCCTTCAGTGCCGATCGAAGCCGCGAGCCACGCCACGCCCCGCTCGCAGGCGGCATCGTGGGCCGCGATGGCCGTATGCAGCGTAACTACCAGCGACGTGGCCCAGTGAGCTTCGTTAACGGCCGCGCACCCGCGCCACCCGCCCCCTGGCAGCTCCCAGGAGCGGAGGAGTGCCCATCCGCGAGCGAACACCGGCCCACCCGACTGGTCTGCCAATGCCAGCAGAGCGTACGCTGTCGGCTCCAGCCACGACTGTTTCCCCGGAAAGTAGCCCCAGCCACCATCCTCATTCTGTGCGGCCGCGAGTGTACCCTCGAGCGCTGTACGGCGCGAATTCCTGTCGCCGCCCGGTCCGGTGACCCGCGGCGTGTCCAGCCCGGCTTGCGGGTGGGACCCGGGAGTGCGGTCCGCGGTTTGGGGGAGATTACGCGACGAATTCACAAAACTCCAGTCGATATTGCCAGGGTCTCGGGTCGAGGTCCAGAACCGTTGAAACGGACACCGAGTCCGTCGGGCTGCTGTCGGCCGGCGATGCCGCTCCGTCCTGTTGAATTTCAGGGGCGCCCGCCGCCAGGTCCCCGTTGACACGCGGCTGCCCGGCTTTCCTGCGCATGTTCACCAGGGCCCGCAACGCCGCGCTGCGCACGTCTGCGTTCACGTCCTTAACCATGGAGTTCAACAGGGGGACGAAATGCTCATCGTGCCAGCGGCCCATGGCCAAGGCGGCCGCGGCGCGGAATGGCGATGCGGGATGCCGGCTCATTTCTTCCAGTTGATCGATCGCCAAAAGACCATCGAGCAGATAAATCCCCACCAGCGCATTGGCGACTACCCGGTGGTGCATATCGCGCGCCGCTTCCCGCAGGATGGCGCGCGCGCCAGGCGTATCGGTTCCCCAAAGGCCTTCGACCGCGCTGGCCCGTACATCAGGATCCACGTCGGCGAGCCGCTGCTCCACCCATTGAGTGTTCTTGCTCACCTGGCAGAACACCAGCACGGCCCGCGAACGCAGAACCGGATTCGGGAGCCGCAGCAGCTTGAGCAACAGCGGCAGGATGCGGTTATGCCTGGGAAGCGCAGCCACCAGATCCAGCACGCGCATCGCCTGTTCGGCGTCCACGTCGCCGGTTTCAGCCTCGCTGCGAAAGAGCAATTGCATCAGCTTGAAATCCAGCAGCCCATCAATACGTACGAAAACCTTCGCGAGTTCGAGCGCCGTTTCGAGCGAAAACAGCGCGGGATCGGCCAAGCATGCCAGCAGCAGATCGCCCTCGAGCAGCAGCTTCATGAGGTACTCCCGCCCGGGTGATTCCAAGCCGTCTTTCAGATTGCGGCAGGCCGAACAAAAGAATCGATGGGTATCGTGCGCCAGCAGTTTGCGCATGGCCCGACGGGCCTCTTTGGAGTTGCCGTCAAAACCCACCACCAGCTCCTCGAGAAAGTTGCTCTCCGGCTCGCCCACGCCCGACAAGCGGGCGTGCTGGATGAATCCCGCAAGAACCTCTCTTACATTCACTTCCATGGCGTAAGGGCGGCGCGCGCCTAACCCTTGTCTTCTTTATCGGCAGAAACAGGCAGGACTTCAGGAGAGGAGGCCGGGGTTGGTATAAGGGCATCATCGCCCGTCTGCGGAGTGGCTTCGGCCAGAAGCTCGGATGACCGAGCAGCGGGCGCCTCTTCCGCAACTGCATCGTCAGAGGCAGCCGGAGCGGACACTACCGCGTCCCCCGGCTGGGGCCGGCGCTTCATGCGGATCAGGGAGCGCAATGCCTGGCTGCGCACCTGCGGGGTCGGGTCCTTCAGCAGGCTCTCGAGTACCGGTTTGAAATCCGCGCTGAGAATCTGGCCCATGGCGAAAGCCGCCGCCGCCCGGCCCATGGGATCCTCCCCTTCCGCCATTCTTTGCAGGCTGACGGTAACATCGCACGCTCCGATATGATGCAGTCCGACCAGCGCATTGGCAGCCACCCGGTGATGGTGATCGCGCGAGGCTTCTTTCAGCACTGCGCGGGCTAAGGCTGAATCCGCCCCCCAAAGGCTCTCGACCGCGTTGGCCCGAACAAGCGCATCCACTTCCTGCAGCCGCTTGCGCACCCAGTCCGCATTCTGGCTGGTGCGTCCATAAACGCTGGCCGCTTTCAAGTGAACCTTCGGATCGGGACTGTGCAGCAGGTTCACCAGCGGTAGCAGAATATGCCGGCATACCGGCAACTCGTTGACGATCGCGAGGACGCGTTTCGCGCGCACGATATCGACGCTCTGTACCGTCGTGGCCTCCGATGGAAATTCCATATGGAGGAGCTTGATGTCCAGCATTGCATCGTACTGCACCCATGATTCGCGAACCGGATGGCGGTGTCGAGGGGAAGCAGTGCGGGATCGATCAGGCCGCTTACCATCACCGGATTCGACCAAATTCGATCAGATATTCAGCCCCCGGACCCTTGGTTGAGGCCTTCAATATGCGGCAAGACGATTGCAGAAATGACGCCGCATTCTTTTCGAGCATCCGGCGCATATCGCGCTTGGACATCGCCGTGCGCGACTGGAAGTCGTCGATTAGCCCCTGCAAAAATACGTCTCCCTCGCCGCTTGCCACCCCTGCCCGCGCCTCCCGCACAAACTCACCGGCCAATTCTCCAACCGGCGCTTCCATCGCTCACACCTATCCCTATGGCTTATCGGCGATGTGATTGAGAACCTTAATCCAATCGCCCGGCCGCCATCGTCAGGCCCCGGCTTTTTCCGTCTGAAATCGCGCATGGCCTTTTGTTACCATCCAATTTCCAGCCTATGACCGACTTCCGTTCTCCGGCCACACTGCTCGACCTCCTGAACACAGCGCCCGGCAGCCGGGTGGCTGTGGTTATTCCCGAAACCGGTGCGAGCGTCACCTACGATTCCTTGCGACGCCAGGTGAGCGCGGCGGCCGATGTTCTGGCCGGCGCCGGCATCCGCCGGGGCGACCGCGTGGCCATGGCGCTGCCCAACGGGCCGGCGGTCATCGTCTCCTTTCTGGCCGCCTCGATCGCCGGCACTGCAGCGCCTCTGAATCCGGCTTACCGCTACGAAGAATTCCTGTTCTATCTGGAGGACACCAACGCGCGCCTGCTGCTGCTGCCCCCTGAAGCCGCCACACAAGAGACCGACGCCGCACGCCGCGCTGCAGCCGCGCGAAGCATTCCGGTGCTGATCGCGGAAACCGATGCGTCCGGCCAGGTACGCATTTCGGGCGCGGCGGAACAGGCCAAGGCCGCCCCTCCCGCGCCTGATGACGTGGCGCTCGTGCTGCACACCAGCGGCTCGACCGGGCGGCCAAAGCGAGTGCCGCTTAAACACCTCAACCTGGCGCTTTCCGCGCGCAACATCGTCGCTACCTACCAGCTTTCGCCTGACGACGTATCGCTCTGCCTGATGCCGCTGTTTCATGTGCACGGCCTGGTGGCTTCGACGCTCTCGACGCTGCTCTCCGGAGGCACGGTGGTCGTGCCCGCTCGGTTCAATCCGCTGTCGTTTTGGCGCACGGTGCGGGACCACCACGCGACCTGGTACTCGGCGGTGCCTACTATCCACCAGCTCATCCTTGCGCGCGCGGGCTCCGGAACCAAGCCGGCGGGCGCGGAATCGCTGCGCTTTGTGCGCTCGTGCAGCGCGCCCCTTCCGGTCGAAACCGGCGAAAAACTCGAGGCGCTATTCGGAGCGCCGGTGCTCGAAGCTTACGGCATGACCGAAGCGTCGCACCAGATGGCGTCCAATCCGCTTCCGCCCAAGGCGCGGAAGTTCGGCACAGTCGGAGCGGCCACCGGCATTCAGATCGGAATCATGACCGACACGGGCCAACTGCTGCCCGCGGGACAAAGGGGCGAAGTTGTCATTCAAGGCCCCAGCGTCATCCAGGCATACGAGAATAATCCGGAGGCGAATGCGAAATCGTTCGTCAACGGCTGGTTCCGCACCGGCGACGAAGGCGTGCTCGATAACGAAGGCTACTTGCGTTTGACCGGGCGCATAAAAGAGCTGATCAATCGCGGGGGTGAAAAGATTGCTCCGTTCGAGATTGACGAAGTGCTGCTTACGCACCCGGCGGTGAGCGAAGCCGTCTGTTTCGGCATCGCTCATCCGACCTGGGGCGAGGAGGTGGCGGCGGCGGTTGTGTTGCGCGAGCCCGCCACCGAAGCCGACCTGCTGGCGTATTGCCGCGAGCGGCTGGCGGATTTCAAGCGGCCCAAGAAACTTTACCTGGTCGACACCATTCCGCGCACCGCGACCGGTAAGGTGCAGCGTCTCAACGTGGCAGCCAAGTTGGCAGGTGAGCGCGGATGAAGTTTGCCGTCGCCGGCGCCGGCGCCATCGGGGCTTACATCGGAGCCAAGATGGCGCGCGCCGGAATGGACGTTACTCTTTTCGCGCGCGGCCCGCACTGCCGCGCCATGCAGGAGCAGGGCGTGCGCGTCGAGAGCCCCGAAGGCAATTTTGAGGCCCGGCCGCGTGTTGTCGACTC
>DATLVQ010000566.1:0-4482 GCA_035577325.1 Bryobacteraceae bacterium
GTTCAGGTGTGTCTACCACTTGCTTCACCACGCACGGCAGCGCAGCCCTTTGAGACACGCTGCTATCCGCTAACTGCGAGCACCGTTTTGCCTTCGATAGAGGGAGCATCACGCCACGCCTGTGCCACTTCGCTCAGAGGATAAACCTTGCCGACAAATGGCTTGATCTTTCCGGTGTCGATCATCGTTGTCACCTTTTGCAGACTGCCTGCCGAGGTCTCTGTCACGAGCATGCTTGCTTTTATGTGATGTTTTTTTGCTTCTTCCTCTGATGGAGGGTGATTAATCGCAACCAGCGATCCACCCTGCTTCAGTACTGCGTAAGAGCGCTGCTGCACTCGACCGCCCACTGTGTCCAATACCGCATCGACGTCCTTCAGACTCTTCTCAAACGGGGTCGCTATATAATCGAGCACCTGGTCAGCTCCGTATCCCTTCACGCGTTCCAGACTCCTGGCGGATGCAGTGCCGATCACTGTTGCTCCCCGCTCGTGAGCGACCTGCACAACGACACTTCCCACCGCGCCGCCTGCACCTTGAATCAAAACAGTGCTGCCTTTCTCGACGCCTGCACGGTCGACCATCTGTATGGCCGTCTGAGCCACCAGTGCGAGAGATGCTGCTTCGATATGACCCACGCGCTTCGGCTTCAGCGCAACTTTCTGAGCGTCGATTGCGATGAATTCGGCATACGCCCCTCCCTCCATGGAGTAACCGATCACCTCGTCTCCAACTTGAAATCCCCTGACACCATCGCCAACAGAGTCGACCACGCCGGAAAAATCGCCGCCCGGGGTGAACGGAAACTTCAAGGGAAAGATCTGGCGCATATTGCCCGATGCGCGATTGGGGTCGATGGGGTTGACTGAAGTCGCCGCAATTCGCACCACCACTTGTCCCGCTGCCGCGCGCGGTTTTGCTATTTCTACCATCTCCAACTGCTCGGCACCCCCATACTGCTTAATTTGAATCGCTTTCATCTTTGTCTCCTTCACATGTCGGGCGGGCAGATGGACCGCTCGGCGCATTCAATCTGCTGGCTGATCTCCGCAGCCTGACCGCGTGGTGGATTTGCTCTGCCGGTTGGTTCATTTCGGCGTGCCGCAGGAAGAGTTTGAGACTTTCGATGAGTCCTGAAATACGAAAGTAAACTTCCCTTGCATCGAGCTTTTCGACACTCTCGGTTGGCATCATATTCAACTAGCCTTGAGTAACCGCGGCTACAACGAGTAATAGAAAACTGAGGGTCGCCAAGGCTGCTCTAACGATGTGAGAGTATTCCCAACGATCCCGCATCTTTTTCCAGCCGCCAGAATCGTCCGGGCGCACGTGAGATGTTCGCGATATCCGACGTCAAAGAAAGCCTCGCCCAAACCTCCAAGACTGGTGCTTTGGAGCCAGAATTTGTTCACGGGCTGCGTAAACATCCAGAAAACAATTTGCATGCCGAGCATGGCAGCCAGCGCCACCAGCCTCAGCCAGAAGGCTGGGGCGTTTGTGGCGTGAGGACCAGAATCGCAAGAGTGGCGATCAGTCCACAGACTTCGCCGACGCCACCCGCGATTGTGAATCCCGGATAGTAGATGGGCTGAACCGTCAGGTAAGCATCTTTTGTCAACCGGCTCTTGCCAGGAAATTCCAACAGATGCGCGAGCGCCGGAGCCATTGCCAGCGCAACCAGCAGAATTGACACGATCTCGACTGTTTGAAACATTTTCGGTCTCATTATTGGCCGGAACGAATTTAAGTCCGGTTTCTATCTCGCAAGAACACGGCCATAGTCTTGCCTGGACTAAAGGGGCTCACACGACGGTTACCGGTTGCTGCTGCTGTGGTTACACTCTCAAAAGGCTGCAACTACCGTACGTTCCCCGATGGGCGGGGAAATTCTTACCGGGGCTGGGAATATTTCGCAAGCTCATCACGGCTGGGACGTGCGTTGCAGAAAAACACCATCGTCCCTATCGATTGACTCTATTTGCCGGGAGCGCAATATGAAATTGGATTGGAAAGTGGAAGAATCAATACGGGTCTATTCTTGAGATCTGTCAAGAGATCGCGTATTGCCGAGCAAGGGGGGTGCTGCCTTTACAGCCAATCTGAAGATGAAGGGCTTCCCTTAGAAGATACTTGCCGCGACAGTGCGCCTGGAGATCCGTTTCCGCCTACGCGGCGCGATCCACCTCGATGAGCATCTGACCGTCACCCGCTCGGCCACAGTCGATACCAAACGAACGATTCGAGGGCGCCTTCGAGGTAATAACGTACGAAGTTTCCGTACTTCGTTTACCTCAATAACAGCCCTTCTGGAAAGCGAATCGTAAAAACAAAGGAGCCTTGCGGCACAAACCGCCGACGCGACCAGCGATGAACTTTTTCATGTTGACGGCAAGCGCTGTGGTTTGCGCAACGATGTTGGACGTTTTTCCTTTAGGCGGTTCAGCACATCCTTCATCGTGAACTGGCTTGCCGACTCCAGGCTGTCGAGTTCCTGCCAGGGCAGTGGCAAGGCGACTGGGGCGCCCGCGCGCGCCCGTACGGCAAAATCGGCGATCGCGGTCGCAGTGTAGTCATTGCGGAAGAAATCGATGAAAATCTTCCCATTGCGCTTTGCCTTGGTCATCGTTGCGATATAGGCCGAAGGAACAGCATCGACCATCTCGTGGGCGACAGTAGCGGCAAAGGACTTTACTGAAGCCCAATTATCCTTCCCCGCGAGCGGCACTGTAACATGCAGACCCTTACCGCCGGTGCATTTGAGCATTGACTCCAGATGTTTTCGCTGCAGCCGCTGTCGGAGGTCGTTCGCGGCCAGTTTGAGGGCCTCGAACTGCACATCGGGTGCGGGATCCAGATCGAATATCAGTCTGTCCGGATAGTCGATAGCATCGATACTCGCGCCCCATGGGTGGATCTCTATGGCACCCATCTGGACGATTTCGAGAAGACCCTTTTCGTCCTCTATATAGAGGTACTCATAGCTCTTTCCTTTATGGCGGAACTTGAAAGTATGCACGTCAGGGCCGAGACCTTTTCCTGGGTTGCGTTGATAGAAACACTGGTTCCCTATGCCGGAAGGGCAGCGCAGAAGACTCAAAGGATGCCGCGCCATCCGAGGGAGCATGTACGGCGCCACGGTCGCATAGTATTCAGCCAGTTCGCCTTTTGTAACATGCCCGATGTCGGAGATAACCCGGTCCGGATGCGTTATTGTAATTCCGTCTAAAACCAGTGCCTTCGCGTTCGCCCGCGCGGCTAGCGCCGAAGGCGTAATCTTGGGAGCAGTGGCCTTTTCCATCTTGACCTCCGCGGCCTTCTTGTCCTCGCGCAACCCCTGGAAAGAGGGGTGCCGGATCAACCCATCTTCCGTCCACTCTGTGAAAGACACCTCGCACAGCAGCAGCGGTTTCACCCAGTGGATCGACTGCCACTCTCCCACGCTTGTACCGTTCATGGCGGACCGGTTGAGCACGGGTTTACCGATGGCCAGCGGCGCGAGTCGATCTGAGAGAGCGCGTGCGCTTTCCATCGTGAAGCCGGTACCGACCTTGCCGGCGAATTTCATAGAGCCGTCCTTGTGATAACCAAGGTAAAGCGCACCCAGAGCGCGGCCACCGCTGCGCGCGTCACTGTAGCCAATGATGATGAATTCCTGGCGCTGCTGGCACTTGGATTTCAGCCAGCTCTTTCCTCGCCCGGCGCTGTACGGCGCATCCGCCAACTTCGAGACGATCCCCTCTAGGCCCAGCTTGCAGGAATTAGCGAGCATCTCACGGCCATTGCCGGTGATGTGCTCGCTGAACTGGAGCGCGCGGCCAGGCTTTGATTTACGGACCAGTTTCTCCAGCTTTTCTTTTCGCTTTGTTAGCTCTAAGCCCATGAGATCCTCGCCGTCCAGATGAAGCAGGTCGAACGTGTACGCGACGATGCGGTCGCGATCGCCACCTTCACCGAGTGCCGCTTGGAGCGCTTGGAAACGGCTCTTCCCGTGCTCGTCCAGAACGACAGCCTCCATGTCGAGCACCGCATCCTCAGCCTTAAGCCGGCCGATCGCTGCTGTGACGGATGGAAACTTAGCCGTCCAGTCGAGGCCATTTCGCGTGCGGAGGGCGATTTGGCCGCCGGCCAGGAAGCCCAGCAGGCGATAACCGTCGAACTTGACCTCGTGCACCCAGCGCTCACCTTCGGGAGGCGCGTCCACAAGTGTTGCCAGTTGGACCGAGGGATATTTGCGCATCAGCGTATTCAGCGCCCTTAGAGCGCCGGGACGGGAAACCTTCTTTTCTTTCTGGACCGAGTTCTCGCCGGCAGCAATGGCATCCATTGATCGCCCGCTCTTAACGCTGAAGGAAAGATCGTCAAGAAACCCCGCCGCAGCGGCATCTGCACGGGCCTCGGCGTCTTTGGCTTTGATCAGCAGCCAGTTCTCCCTTTTCTTGTCGCCGTGCATGCGCACGAGGTCCCACCCGCCTTTCAGTCGCT
>DATLVQ010000567.1:0-10838 GCA_035577325.1 Bryobacteraceae bacterium
GCGCCGTCTCCGCAACCGAGGTCAAGAAATGCGCTCGCCGGGCCGGGGCGCCAATAGCTCGACAACGGCAGATCCAAGGTCGGAGACAAACCGGGCATTGCGCGCGTAGCTTGCGGGATCCTGACTTTGTAGAGCCGATACGACTTAACAACACTACAGTACTCACTCGCGCGCAGCGTTCACCAACGGCGCGGCGCGTCATTGCGTGCTCCGGTTGGAGTACGTGCAAAGTGCGGGGAAGCCGAATGTCAGGGGATGAAGCGAAGGCTGCAGGAGTCGCTGAGGATGTGACTAGCAGCCATGTGCCTGGCGATGATATTCCAAAGCGCGTCGGGCGCAGTCATGTTTGGTCCGGGCTTGTTGGTTTTTTTCTAACGCATCCAGAAATTCCGGCCCATATTGCGCGCGCTGCAACGCTACCGTTGCCTGTCGAAGGGCCTCCAGAGCCTCGGTGTATGCTTTTCGCAAACGAACTTTCTCCTCACACGTTCGTAGCGCTTCACGCATGCTTTGATGATGCAACAATGCGGAGAACGCAGGTTGAGATGTGGCGCGATAATCACCCGTGGAAGAACGGGAACTCAAGCTCTGGCTTGATACGCTGGTCGAGCAACGTCTGATCGCGGAGTGGCAGTGGGATCTCAAAGTTGAACCCGGACAACTGCCGCCGTCTCATATCTGATTGATGGACGGCGCTACACGCCTGGATGGAGCCGCCAGGTTGATCCGCGATTTCGAGGCGGCTTTTGTAAGCGTGTGACGGCAGCCGCTACATGGCTGGTTGGGACGTGATAACCGAGTAATCCTCAATATGGCAACCGAGGCCGAAATCCCGGTGAACATGTTTCGCTCGCTTGACCGTGATGTGACATTGCGGGCGGATCGCGCATTTCAAGGCATTCACTGCGTTTGAACCTTTCTCTGGTGATGCAATATAATCTCTCGCTGCTGAGATTTTTCGTGGTGCTCTTAACGGGTGTGTTTGCCGGCTGCCGCCATGGACGCAACGGCCAATCACTGCAACCCACTTGCGTTTGCGTCCAGATCAGGCCATGGCGCGATCTTGGCCAGCCCGTCATGAAAGGAAAGAGGCTGCCATTGCCTTCGGCCTGCCGAGCAATGCTCCTATGCTAGCAGCCAAGGCATCAGCCCGGAACGGTCTTTGAAGAAACGCGCACTCGCAGGGCATAGCGAATTTCTCGGCCATTCGTGTTGATAATGCGTCGGTCAAAAGGAGAGCACGGAATTGGGGATGGATGAGCTGCAAGCGAGTGCAAAATTCGCAGACAGTGTCGTGGTCCAGACTGGTTTCCATCATTATGAGGTGAATCGTTCCCTGGTGCCCAGCGCAAACGCTCCAGGCCTCGCCTCGGCTATCGGCTTCAACGACGGCGTAGCCATAGCAGCGCAGAATCAATGACCGGGCTACACGCGTGGCCGGATCGTTTTCGATCAGGAGGATAGTCTGCATGGCGCTGCAACAGCTTTCCGGCCAAGCCTCCGTTTGGATCAAAGGCGACAAGTTTGTGGGTTGATGTTACCCCGACTCGGTACCGAGGTCAAGGGACAAATGCGTCACGAATGGATGACAATCTGTGCGGGTTTATGGTCGACCGATGCAATGCTGCGGTCATGTCGGCATCAGCCGTATCCCTTCAGTCCCAAAATATCTATTCGGATAGTCCCTGATGGGTGCCGGAGGCTGCGGCTCGATTCCATCCGCGAGTTCCTGGTCTATGATCCAGGGAGCAAAATGATTTCCGGGCAAGCTATGGCAATGCTGGTCCGTGTATCGGCGAGCGGCATACGAACTGCTTTAAGAAAGTCCGAAAGGAGAAAGCAATGAATGTGCGCAACAGGATTCAAGCCGCTGAGAATAGTTCGGCTTTCTTGAGCAGGTCCCTACGATGGACGGAATAGCGCCTCCACTCCCAGTACACGGCGACCATCCCTAGGATAGTTTTAGATTGCAGGGTAGATTCAACCAGAACCGCGCCGGCGGGAAGCGTTACACGAAGGTCCGTGCCTTCAGGCGGGTGATAAATCGCCGGAATTGGACCCGAAACTCGATACCGCGTCATGATGCACCTCACTGAACAACCACCCTGGCGCGGTGATGATTATTGAATGACACTTTTATTTTACGATGGACACGCCTTCCGGATCTAGGGAAATCACTAGTCGGTACGTTTACTCACATATGATTGGAATCGCAATTCCGTGCAACTCACGCCGATGATCTCCGCAGCTCCGCAGCACCGCATCTTGCCCGCCATGGTTTTCAGCAACACGTCTTGTAGTTTCATCATCCGCTCCACTTCCGTGGCCGAGTACGCCTGGTTGGGATCCACCCTTTCAGGCTGTTCTGCCGCCGGTGAAGCGGACACATCACGTGCTAATTAAGCCGGACACATCATAAGCAAACGACAGGTCTACTCGAAGAGGAGTGGACGTCCCGCTCTTCGTTGTATACTGCTACCTGCTGGGCGTCCAAAAGACCGGAATCCCAGTAATAACGAAAGCGTCTCTTCGCCCCTGAGTACTCGTCTTAACCAGGGAAGCAATCCTTATGTGGATCGTTCGGCTTGCTCTCCGCCGCCCCTACACTTTCGTCGTTATGGCCATCCTGATCACAATCCTTGGCAGCACAGCCATCGTCACCATGCCGGTCGATATCTTTCCGTACATCGATATTCCCATTGTGAGTGTCTTGTGGGTGTATTCGGGCTTGGCTCCGGAGGAGATGGAGAAGCGGGTTGTTACGGGATTCGAGCGTAGTCTCACTTCGAACGTGAACGACATTGAACACATCGAGTCGCAAGCGTACAACGGCTACGCGGTGGTAAGGATTTATTTCCATCCGAACGTGAAAATCGACATGGCTGTTGCTCAGGTGACTGCGACGATGCAGACCGCACTCCGCCAGATGCCGCCCGGAATGTTTCCGGCCAACGTTCTGAAGTACGACGCCGCGAGTGTACCCATTCTGCAACTTGGCCTTTCGAGCAAAACCCTACGCGAGCAGGAGATATTCGATCTGGGGAATAACTTCATCCGAACACCGCTCGGAACGGTGCAGGGCGCCTCGGTCTCCTATCCCTTCGGCGGCAAACAGCGCGCGGTGATGGTGGACCTGAACCTGGATGAACTCTACGCGAAACAACTCTCACCGATCGATGTATCCAATGCGTTGAGCCTGCAAAATCTGATTCTCCCGGCGGGCACGGCGAAAATGGCAGAAACCGAGTATCAGATCAGGGTCAATAGCAGCCCCCTTCGACTCGAAGAATTGAATAACATGCCGATCAAAACCGTAAACGGCGCGACAGTGTACATCAAAGACGTCGCGCAAGTCCACGACGGCTTCTCGGTTCAGAACAATATTGTCCGCACTAACGGATCGCGCGGCGTACTCATCACAATAACCCGCAACGGAAAGGCCTCCACACTGTCGATCGTGGATGCCGTGAAGGCGGCGCTTCCCAGGATTCTCGCCACGGTGCCGCCAGAACTGAAGGTGGACGCACTTTTTGACCAGTCGCTGTTCGTGCGCGCCGCGATCCAGGGCGTGGTGCGCGAAGCACTGATCGCGGCAGGCCTCACGGGCATAATGATCCTGCTGTTCCTGGGCAGTTGGCGCAGCACGCTGATCGTATGCATCTCGATTCCCCTGTCCATTCTTACCTCGCTGTGTATGCTCAGCCTTTTGGGACAGACGATCAACGTGATGACGCTTGGCGGCCTGGCGCTGGCGGTTGGCATTCTGGTGGACGACGCGACGGTCGAGATTGAGAACACCCACCGCAATCTCGCCTTGCGGAAGCCGCTGCTCCGCGCGGTGCTTGATGGCGCCGGCCAGATCGCCGTTCCAACCTTCGTCGCGACACTATCGATCTGCATCGTGTTCGTACCCGTGTTGCTGCTGACCGGGACAGCGCGATACCTGTTTACGCCTCTTGCCATGGCGGTCGTCTTCGCCATGCTGGCTTCGTACTTCCTGTCCCGCACCCTCGTGCCGACGATGGTGAATTTTCTTCTGAAATCAGAGGTTGAGTTGTATCAGCAGGGGGATCACGGAGAGACTGCCGGCGGCAGGGGATTATTCTGGCGCGTCCACTATATATTCAACGCTTTGTTCGAGCGCCTCCGCTACCGCTACATGGGCCTGCTGAATTGGTCGCTACGGCATCGCGGTTACGTTCTGACCGCGTTCACATGCGTGTCAGTTGCCTCCCTGGGTCTGGTCTGGCTGGTCGGCGAGGATTTCTTCCCCAATGTGGATTCCGGCCAAATGCGGCTTCACGCGCGCGCGCCTGCTGGTACCCGCATTGAGCAGACTGAGCTGAGGTTTTCGGCGATCGAACGGGCCGTCCGGGATGTAATCCCCTCCGATGAGGTTGATTCGCTGATCGATAACATCGGGATTCCGAATAGCTGGACCAGCATCGCTCAAGGAGATATTCCCACCATCTCCAGCGCTGACGGCGAAATTCTGATTTCGCTCAAGAAAGAGAAACATGGCTCGACCCGGGATTACGAAGTCCTGTTGCGGAAACGCCTGCGCGAAAAATTCCCGGACATGTCGTTCTTCTTCCAGCCGGCGAATATCACGACTCAGATCTTGAGCTTCGGGCTTCCGGCTCCTATCGACTTGCAGGTTGTCGGGCGCGCCGCGGAAGCCAACTATCGGATCGCCCAAAAGCTTGCCCACAGGATTGCACGCATTCCTGGAGCCGCCGATGTTCATGTTCACCAGATCGTTGACCAGCCGGAAATCCTCCTGAACGTGGATCGCGTGAAAGCCTCGCAACTGGGTTTGACGCAGCGCGATATTACGAGCAGTATGCTGATATCCCTTAGCGGCAACGGCTCGGTGGCGCCGAATTTCTGGGTGAATTGGGCCAATGGCGTTAACTACAATGTTGGCGTGCAAACGCCTCAGTACCGGATCGACTCTCTGGATGCCCTCTTGCGCACTCCGATTTCCGTAGCGACCAACGCGATCACTGCCTGGACACCCGATTCGCAAGCCGGTGCTGCCGGTACAGGAAACGCTTCGGTGGGCGCCTCGCCTAACGGATCCTCTCAGGCTTACGGCAATCCAGGCGCCATGGCAGGAAGCACGCAACTGCTTTCGAACCTGGCCACGGTCCGGCGCGCCTACGCCCCGGTGATCGTCAATCACTACAATGTCTGGCCGGTTTTTGACGTATATGCCAACGTCGACCGGAGCGATCTAGGTGGCGTTGGAGCGGAGGTGGAGAAGATCATGCGCGAAGAGGAACCCCACTTGCCTCGCGGCACTTCGTTCGCGCTGCGCGGACAGATCGAAACGATGCAATCCTCTTTTTTTCGCCTGGGGTTAGGCATGATATTCGCTGTTGTGCTGGTATACCTTCTCATGACGGTGAACTTTCAGTCGTGGCTTGATCCTTTCATCATCCTGATGGCCCTGCCGGGCGCGTTGGCGGGTATTCTGTGGATGCTGTTCGTCACCGGCACGACGTTGAATGTCCCCTCGTTGATGGGAGCTATCATGTGCATTGGCGTCGCCACCGCCAACAGCATTTTGATAGTCACCTTTGCGAACGACGAGCGCGTTTTTGGCGCTTCCGCCAACGAGGCGATGCTTTCTGCTGGCTTCGCCCGGATCAGGCCCGTGCTGATGACTGCGACCGCCATGATTATCGGTATGTTTCCGATGGCTCTCGGGTTGGGCGAAGGCGGTGAACAGAATGCGCCACTTGGACGCGCCGTCATCGGCGGTCTGATATTCGCCACCGTTACCACACTGTTCGTCGTCCCGATTATCTACACTTATCTTCGGACTTCACCCCCGGTCGATTACGAGCACCGGTTCGATGAACAGGAACAGCAAGCCTAGCCGCCATCCAAGTGGAATAATATTTAAAGCCCTTTCAAACGTCTGATGCGACACGCCGAACCTGATCTGCCTGGATCTGAAGTCGATGCTGCGACCACAGAGGAGAGGCTTCGTAGAGAAAACCAGGACCTTAAGCGGCAGATCCAGGAGCTAAAGAGATCGTCACACGGCTCCTCGCGCGGCGGTCCCTCTGTGAAACTGTGGAATCCTTCCGGCGTGACAATCTGGTCAATCGTTTTCTCAGCGGCTGTGCTCCTCGTCTTGGCGTTCCTCGCCGGCTATATCCCTTTTCAGAAACGACGCGCTCTCATGATCACCGAGGCACAGCAACAACAGGCGGCTCTGCCGCGAGTAGAAGTGGTCCAGGTGGGGCGCTCCTCGCGAAGTAGCGAGATGGAACTGCCCGGCAACATCCAGGCCATTACCGAGGCTCCCATCCTCGCCCGAGCTGACGGATACCTGCGGCGCCGGATGGCGGATATCGGCGATCGGGTCCGGTCCGGTCAGCCGTTAGCTGAGATTGAAGCGCCTGAGCTGGATGAGCAGGTTCACCAGGCCAAGGCGAACCTGCAACAGGCGCGAGCGGCGCTGGACCAGGCGCTGGCGAATTACACGCAGGGCAAATCCAACATGGAGTTCGCCCGCATTACGGCGGAGCGCTGGGGCCGCCTGGCCTCCCGGGGTGCGGTCTCGAAGCAGGAGAATGACCAATATCAGGCTCAGTACCAGGCTCAGACAGCTAATCTGCAGGCGCTCGAAAAAGCGATTGCCGCACAGCGCAGTACGGTTTCGGCGGTCGAAGCCAACTTGGCGCGCCTAGAGAAACTACAGGGCTACCTCGTGGTCAAGGCACCCTTCGACGGAGTCATCACGTTACGCAATCTGGATGCCGGAGCGCTGGTCAATGCCGGAAACACGCTTCTATTTCGCATTGCTCAGACCGGCACGCTCCGCACTTATGTCAACGTCCCGCAAGCCAACGCCGGATTCATCCGGCCCGGGCAAGCGGCGCATTTGAGCGTTTCGAATTTGCCCGGCCGGCAGTTCACGGGCGCAGTGGCGCGTACTGCGAACGCGCTCGATCCCAACAGCAGGACGCTCCTCGTGGAAGTTCATGTGCCCAATGCGGATGGAGCGCTGTTGCCGGGCATGTATGCTCAGGTCGACTTGAGCAGTATCCGAACCAATCCGCCCATAGTCATCCCCAGTGAAGCGCTGATTGTTCGCGCAGATGGCACCGGCGTGGCCATGGTTCGCCCGGATCACACCGTGCATCTCCAGAAGATCCAAATTGGCCGCGACTACGGCGACCGCCTTGAAGTCAGTGGCGGCCTTAAAGAGGGGGATACAATCATCCCGAACCCTGGCGATCTCGCGCGCGAAGGGCTCAAGGTCGATCCGGTCGGCCTCGCACAGAAGGCGCCGCAACATCCGGCCCCCACTGCCGCTGGCAATTGAATCCATCCGATTCATCGCGGGCAGCCGCTTAGGAGTCGTCAATGGTCAGCCGCCGTTGAAATTGTAGCCGGGGGCACGACGACACCTTCCCGCGTTGCTCGCCACAGCTCCTCGCCAGCGAGCGCGACGCTTCTGGAGATGTAGCTGGTCTTGGTTCCGAAATCTTCGCCTTTGAACCAAGTCACTTATTGCGTTCCATCGGCTTCGCCCGTTCAAATCTCGAAGACCGCCTTCAAGATCGAAGAATGGCCGGTGGCCAGGTCGTCGAAGATTGCCTGGCCTTGGGCGAGGCTGGTCATCGTGACCAGCCGGCTCCACGGAAGCAATTTTCGATTGAGTATGGAAAGCGCCTCGGCGAAATCTGACCTGGAATAGGCGTAGGCGCCCCTCACATCCACTTCGCGGGTGACTACGGGACGCGTGTCAACGCAGCAGACCTCTTCTTCCAGGCCGATGCAGATCACTGTTCCGCCTGAAGCAGTACAGGTGATGCTATTCTGGCGGCACTCGGCATTCCCTACGGCGTCGATGGCGAAATCCACGCCGCGGCCTCCGGTCTGCTCGAACAGGGAAGCCACCGGATTGCGCTGGGAGGAGTCGATCGTAATATCGGCCGCCAGCTCTTTTAGCCGATCGAGTCGGCGCGCGTTACGGTCCACTACGATGATGACCCTTGCGCCCTGTTGCCTGGCGACGAACGCGCACAACATTCCGATGGGGCCGGCTCCGTAGACCAGTCCGGTCCTGCTGCGTACATCGGGACAGCGCCTTACGACGTGGACAGCGTTCGCCAGCGGCTCTATAAGCGAAGCCTCGACAAACGACATCGACGCGGGAATCGGGAAGAGGCACCGCCTCGGAACAGCGGCATATTCGGCCAAACCCCCGTGAAAATCCAAGCCATAGACGCGTCTGGCCAGACACAGGTGCTCACGTTCCGATGCGCAATACTCGCATTTCCCACAGCTGACGATCGGATAAACAGCGACGGCGCTTCCTGGAGCGATGCCCGGATCGCCATCTCTACTCGCCGCTACTTCGCCGGTGAACTCGTGACCCAGAATCAGGGGCGGCACGCGCTTCTTGCTCCGGCCAAGAAAACCGTGCAGGTCTGAGCCACAGACGCCGGTCGCGCGTATTCTAACCAGGACTTCGCCCTTTGTCGGGACCGGGTCGGTGAGTTCGAGCATCTCGAGCCGGCGCGGCGCGGTGTATACCAAAGCTTTCATGAAATTCTATTGTGGCAAGATTAGCGCGGGGCGTTGACGGGTCGCACCGGCTGCGATAATCTCAGTCTGACTTTCATGCGATATCGAAGCGCTGGTTTCGTCGCATTGATAATGATCGCCGCTCCATCGCGGGCACCCGCAGCGGAATATTTGGACCTTGCGCCTTTTGGCCGGATGACAACCTTCGTTATCGCTGATGGTCGGGCGGATGCGGTGGAATGGGACGACGAGCGGGATGTGCGCGAGGTTCGGGTGCGCTACAGGTCGGCTCCGCCGCCCGACGCGAAGGTCGAGTACTGGTTCCGGAATTGGCCGTATCCGCCTCCACGAATGCCCACCATGGAAGATCCAGTGGACGATCTGTGGCAGGGCAAGTGGCTTGTTGCAGAAAGCTCCCGGCAGTGCAGCGGCTCGCAGTGCGTCTATACGTTCCAGCCGCTCACCGAGGGCGAAAATTCTCTGGCGAAGAACCTGCCCGGCTCGCGTTATCGCAGAACACTCAAAATCCGCTTGATCTCAAATGCCGGTGCGCCGTCGGTGTCTTCTTTGCAGATTTTCTCGGAGACCACGCAGGCGCCGCTAAGCGTGCGGGTGGAACTTGGACGCGGGGAAAAGGATACGGTATGGACCGGATCCGTCGAGGTCTTCAATGGCTTTCTGCGTTCCGCGCAACCCTGGGGATTCCGACCCGGTGATACCTTTGAGAGCCCGAGCGGCTGGCGTCTTCGCACCGGGAGCCAGCTCAAGGGACTGATTCTCGACCTGACAGCGGCGGATCCGGCCCCAGCCGGCTCTCAAGACGTGACAATCGTCACCGTCAAAGCCACGGCTGCCACCACGAAGGGCGATTCTTCGCGGACGTTTTCCTTCAGTGTCGCTGACCTGAAGCGCGGTCCCATCGACATTCCGGCGTTTCACGCGTACGTCACCGATGCCCGGACACCCGCCAACGTCCACACCGTAGCGCGCCAGCAGCGCATCCGGCAGCTGATTCCGCTCGAGCCGGAGCAGACCTATGAGCGAGCCTCGCGCGAAATCCCGGCGCTCGATGCTTGGCACCGGGAGAACGGCGGCCGCGTTTATCTTCCGCTGGCGGCGGACTCAAGCTGGCAGAAATTCGCTTTCGAATATGGCGGCAACGTCTTTATCAGTAAACACGGTACCAAGGCCAAGGGCAAAGAACTCGCCCGCTTGCAGTGGGAGGGCGATCGCATTTTGTGGAAAATCGGCACCGGCGAGACGCCGTATTATCGTGACGACCGCCATTGCTCGGTCTCGACGCTCGATAGCTACCTGCCCGTTGTAACTCAACACTGGGAGAACGAAGGTCTGAGCTATGCCGAGGAAGCGTTCGCCACGTTATTGGACGGTCCGTTATCTCCCGAAGATGCCGGGCGCAGCGAAGAGACGCCGGCCGTACTGCTGATCCGGCTGACGGCAGAAAATCCAATGCGATCGGAGCGCCGGGCGCATCTTTGGCTGAGCCTCGATCCCGGCGAGCAACTCTCGACCGCGCACAATCGCGTGGAGTCGGTGGGGGATGCTCGCGGGAATTACGAGAAACCGCGACTGCGAGCCGTCGTGAGTTCGGCCGATGGCCATTGGCTCAAGGAACGTGGGGAGGCAGTGCACTTCTCCTTTCCGGTGCCGCCGGGCGGGACCAACACTCTGGTGCTCAAATTGCCCTTCGTTTCCGACGTGGAAGGCCAGGGGGCGGCGGAACTCGAGAGGCTCGATTATGATTCCCAACGCAGCCGGATGATCACCTACTGGACCGCAATCGTGCAGGCCGCTGTCCGCTTCACGGTCCCCGAGCCGAAATTCAACGATCTCCTACGCTCGCTCATCGCGCACATCCACATCAGCACAACCAAGGATCCCAAGAGCGGACTCTACATGGTGCCCGCCGCTAGCTACTTTTACGATCTTTTCGCCAACGAGGCATGCTTCCAGATTCTGCTCCTGGATACGCTGGGCGCTTCCAAGACCGCAATGGAGTATCTGGAGACTTTGCTCGAATTGCAGGGATCGCGCAACTTCCCTGGGCTGCAGCGCGGCCCGCCGGACGCTATCTTCCACGGCGCCAAAGTTGACGACGTTTACGACTACACGGCCCACAATTATGGACTGGATCATGGGACAGTGTTGTGGACGCTGGCCGAGCACTATCTTTACACGCGAGATCGGGATTGGTTCGATCATGCCTGGCCGCACATGAAGAAGGCCGTGGACTGGATTGCGGAACAGCGCCGCACCACCGAGAAGAT
>DATLVQ010000568.1:0-15809 GCA_035577325.1 Bryobacteraceae bacterium
ATTTCCCCACAACGCCGCGCTCGACGTTGTACTGCGGAACCCCGTACGCACAGTTCCAAGTGCAATAGCCACATCCGATACAAGCGTCCGGATTGTGCAGAACGATACCAGTTTCCCGATTCTTCGAGTAGGCATCTACCGGGCACCCCTCAAGACAGGACGGCTCGAGGCAATGATTGCACCCCATGGAGAGGTAGAACCTCTGGGTGAATGGATAGGAGCCGCCCTCGATCTCGCCGACACGCCTCCAGTTGATTTCAAAGGGGTTACCGTTCTGCTCCGCGCAAGCCACCTCACAGCATCGGCAGCCAATACAGCGGGACATGTCGAAGTGAAAACGGTACTGTTCCCCAGCTACAGGTGCGCGTAAAGGGATTAAGGGCGTCGGGTCGGCCAAGCCGCTGGGTGTCAGCCGGTAAAGCGGATCACCCCGTTGCGCCCTCTCGAGGAGCAATAAAGACACGACACCCCCATGAAAAAATTGAACTTAGAAGGACAACCGGGGTCCGGTGGGACTGGGATAGAGGCTAACTACTACGATGTAGTATCCAGCTTCAGCCTACGGTACGCTGGCATCTGAAATCCAATTGAAATATTCGATCCTCGTCCGAAGAAACGCTTATGTTACGAAGATTTTTGTCCAAATTCCTTGCATCGTATAGCTTTATGTCGCCACGGACGATGCCGTGATATTGTGGCTGGCCATACGAATCGCGAAAACATTTTCCAGAGTTGTGAGCAACTGCACAGGAAGATTAGTCAATTGAATCAGCAGTTTGCTTGTTAGCCAGTATGGATTGGCCTTTCGCCGGCGCTTTGGTTACGACATCGCAGGCCAGGAGGTCACAGTGCTCGCGACGCGTCAAGGATGTTGATCCCGTAGCGCCTGTTTCGACCTCGCCACCATCTATCGCCCACGATGTCAATTTCCAGCACAACTTTTGACTAGTTCCCTGTGTACTGCTCGGACGCGGAATCAACTGCCCGGTAGAGGTATACCCCCCGAACATACGTTTCGTCCACCCGCCAGGATCGGTTCGGATGCCGGAGCTCCCGGCGAAGCCGCTGGTTCAATGGGCGCATAGTACTGCACCCAACGCCAAAAAGTGACGTGATCCACCGACAGGCCGCGTTCCGCCATGATGTGCATAAAGATTTTTTACCGGCATCGCAGCGTCGAACGCGACGTCCAGAAAACCCACCATCATCTCATCCCAGCTCTGTTCACCCCAGCCCACCTGCTTCGTCGGGTCCGGATTGTTCGGATTGTTCGGCGAATTGTCGAAGTGCGCAGTGCACTCGATCTTCGCTCCTTTGGGAAGCCGTATGGATTGCACGGGGTAGTACCATTGCTGCCAGTTGAAATTGTAACCGGGCACACGCAAGAGCGTTTCGACCTTGCCTGTGGGATACACCAAACGATACTCGAAATCTTTCCCGCGCAGATGCATGTGGGGTAGCATGCCGACCAGCTTTGCATCCATTCCAAGCTCAAACACCGAGTCCACTTTGTAATTTGCGTCCCCAGGCGGGATCTTGAACTTGCCATTGGTAGCGGTGACTGTGAACACCCGCTCTTTGGGCGACGCAGTGGCAAAAACCAGTCCGATCCTGCTGCGGTCCGTGCCGACCTTTCCGTTCGCCGTATAGTGCATCTGAAAAACAATGTCGGACCCAGCCTTCACGAGCTTTGCCTGGCCGGGCACGTGGGTCTCCGGCGGCAGTCCCGGTGCGAAACCGACTAGAAAATCGCTGGGCAGTCCGCTGGCATCGCCAGGATCGCCATCCTTCTGCTTCGGGGGCACAAACGGCACTCCCGGCTTAGCTTCTTCCAGCCACTTGGAGCCCGGTTCGCGCAGGTAGCCTACAATGTGGTGTCCAAAGCGCGATTGCCAGGCCGCGCTTCGGCCATCTGCACCCATTTGTCTTCGGTAAATCCAGTCGGTACCACGATGTACTGATATTCGATGGTGCCCGTGGCCGGAATCTCGAAATCAGTCGGAATTTCGAAAACCACGTCGGGCTGGGGAATGCGCCAGCCCTCGACGAAGTTCACCAGCGGCGGCAAGTCCTTGGGATCGCCTTGCGGTGCACCGTCATCCGCCCAAGCCACCAGCGTGTCGATTTCCTGCTGTGAAAGCGAGCGGTCATTGGAAAACTTTCCATAGTGCCTGTCGGCGAACCATGGCGGCATCTTTTTTAGCAGCACCGCCTCCTTCATGGCTTTGGCCCATGGCCGCGCCTGCTCGTAAGTGAGCAGGGAAAACGGCGCCGATTCACCTGGCCGGTGGCATTCCTGACAGTTCTTCTGCAAAACTGGCACTACATCTTTTGAGAATGTCACGGCGGCCCGATTAGTCGCGGCCGTCGACGCAAGAGTGAACACGAGCCCAGCAATCACAGGTTCAAGACGCATAACTCTCCTTGGCCGAACGGAATAGGTACTCTTCCCGCTCAATCACTTTGCAAGTTATTATACGACCTGGCAGCCCGATCACAGTGAGGACTGGCGCTCAGTAACGTCCGTGCCGCAGATCGACACAGTCGCCAGAATGGCTTCTCCTACAGGAGTCCAACTTGACGAAGATGAAGCCGGAGACTCTGTCGATTCTCGCGAATCCCGAGGTGATTGCCGTGGACGAGGATCCACTGGGTGTTTAGGGACATCGCGTGAGCCAGGAGGGGCCTCTGGAAGTGTGGATAAAGCGGCTTGCTGACGAAGCAAAGCCGTCGGCCTTTTCAACCGTGGAGAGAGCGCCACATCGGTCGCCGCTTACTCCCGCGACCTTGGATTCGCCGCCGATGCCATGGTGCGCGATCTCTGGGCGCGAAAGGACCTCGGAGCCTTCCACGGTAGTTCACGGCAATGGCATCCACTCATGGTCTGATACTGGTGAGTATCCGATCAGTTCCTGGCCTGTAGGCAATGTGCGGAATGCCTATTTATGTCGGGCCTTCCGTGCTTTGGTCTATCTTACTTCAAGCGAAACTGGCCCAGCGTCGAAATCGAAGTTGATGGCGAGCTTCACACCTTCCCACTGTCTGATACGTTCTGGACGACCTGTCCTGAGTTTCGAGGCGGTGCGCTTAAGGATTGGATACTGCGTCAGGGCGCTAGCGCGGTGTCGGTCAACAATGAAAAAAATTTGGAAAAAATTGCGGCGATAGAAACCGCGCCATGGATCACGGTCGTGATAGCCGAGCCCTTCTATTATGCCGTTTTGCCGCCCGAGCAAGTTTGATACAGTCCGACGGAACCCCAATGAAAAAGTGGCTGATCGGTTACCTCTTGCAGGCTCCCGGACTGGAACACGTCGAGTTCTTTGGTGCGCTCAAGAACGCAGGTGCGACAAGAATTATGACTCCGCATTGGGTGCTAGAGAGCGAGTGGACCGCTATTGAGTTGCGCGATCATTTCTTGACGCTCTTGAAACCCAATGACGAGCTACTCGTTGCCGAGCTTGGCCAGGAGCCTGTCTGGGGAACCAAAGACTAGAGGGAGAAATGCGTAGGCCATCGTCCAGAACATTGCATACAACAGAGCCACCCAGATCGTCGCCCATTTGTGACGCAATTGGTGCTTGACCTTGATACCTTCGAGGTGTAACATCAGCCCACCAACTAAGCGCCCTGCTTCATCGCAGGCCAACCCGAAATTTGACGGAGGGCCTATACAGACCATTCTCCTCGTCGAAAATAATGCAGCCACTCTCGTAGCTCGATCTTTGATTTTGCGCTGCTTTGGCTACACAGTCCTCGAAACCGCTAGCCGAGGTGAGGCTTGGAGCGTTTGTGCTGAGGACTGTGGACCGATCCATGTCGTAATGATGGAAGCCAGTCTGGATCAGGCCAGTGACTGCGAGTTCGTCACCCGGCTTCAACTCATCCATCCCCAAATCCGTGCTCTCCTTGTAACCGACGCATCATCAGCACGAATGGCCGAGAAATTCGCTATGTCCTGCGAGTGCGCGTTTCTCCAAAGACCGTTCCGGGTTGATGCCCTTGCTGACAGCATACGAGCATTGCTCGGCAGTCCGAAGGCAATGGCAGTCTCTTTCCTTTCATGATGGGCTGGCCAAGATCGAGCCATGGCCTTTTCTGGACGCAAACGCAAGCGGGTTGCAGTGCATTGGCCGGTGCGTTTGTTCCGGCAGTCCGGCAAACCGCCGGTTGAGAGCACCACGGAAAATCTCAGCAGCGAGGGACTGTATTGCATCACCAAAGAGCCATTTAAAACCGGTGAACGCCTACAGTGCGAGATTGTTATTCCTGGGGAGAGTTTCGGCTCCTCTGAACCGTTCCTCCGACTGCGATGCCATGTTACGGTCAAGCGAGTGGAACCTGTTCACCGGGGCTTCGGCCTCGGTTGCCATATTGACGATTACTCGGTTACCACGCCGCCACTAGCCACGTGACCAATGTCGCATCCCCCAAACGAATCCTGTACCACGTTGACATGCTGCTGTGGCCAAAGTCCTCGCCAGTCCCAGCCCGGTGTGGCAAATGTGATGGTCGTCTGGGCCTGAACACAGGACGCAGGGCCGACGAATCCGTTTGCTTAATTCGAGGGCGTAGCGCGGAACCCAGCGCGCCACCGTGGAGTGATCCACGCTGAGTCCGCGCTCGGCCATCAGTTCTTCGAGGTCCCGATAGCTGAGCGAATATCGCAGATACCACCGAACGCACAGGACAATGATGTCGTCCTGGAAATGGCGACCTCGAAACAGCTTCGGTCGGGTTTTACGTATCGCTCCTCACCCTACCAAATCGGGTGACCAGAGGTTTGCGACACAACCGAAATACCCCGCGTTGTGCTGGATACGAATGACAAGTTTGGATTGGGCTTGCCGGATGTCTATAGTGTGGCCGCCGAGTTGTACCGGCGTAAAGTAGGTTTCGGCGCTGCCGCGGTGGGTTTAAACCAGTTGCCGTGCTGCCCGAATGCGACGGCCGTAAAAGCGAACAAAAGACCAATAGACAAAGTGGCTGCTCTGATCACTCCCGGAGTGTGGGCCGAATCGCCGGGGCCCCTATCGGAGTGATGAGCTTAGCTGTTTTCTCCGGCAGATGTGCTGTAAGCCTCTTGGGTACGCTCGTAAGCCCGCCGTGGGTGCTCAAGTGCCTGCCGCGAATGCTCGTGTCCAGTCTGATGGTCCCCTTTTTCGTAGTGCGCCGCGGCAGCGCGGTGAGCATGCGCGGCAAGATCGTGGCATTCAGCAGCCTGCTGGTGCGATTCTTTCATGTTAAGTCCTCAACGCAGCATCAACTGCAACGAGAATAGAAAACACGGTCTTCCAAACACAGATGCTCGCCTCAAGTGTACATAAATAACTTCAACAGCGATGATCAAAGTTGACCAGATTATTAAGATTGTCTCCGCTATAGTTAGAGGCTCGCCGCGAGTGTAATTACAGCGCCGCCGACCACGGGACAGTTGTGTAGAGGACGATAGATGCTTGACACCTCGCCGCCACAGTCCCGCGAGCGTCAAATATGAAAGTTCACTGGATTCCGGATTCCTCTAGCTGTGCCAGCCGCGATGGCGTAACACCCGCTATTGAATGGCGCAACGATTCGGATCCCCGATGAGTGTGTTGCGCCGGGGCTCAGTGCACTCTAATAACGGGGCTGTTGTTCTGGTGTTCGCGATCGTCGCAGCGCTGTATTTTACCCGCGATATTTTGATTCCGCTGGCATTCGCCTTAACTTTTACGTTTATGTTGACGCCAGTGGTCACCTACCTCGAAAAGTTACGAATGGGCCGCGTTCTACCCGTTGTGCTCACGGTCCTGGTTTCGATAGCGGCGGCCGGCTGGATTACCTGGATCATAGCGGGCCAACTCGTTGATGTCGCCAGCCAGTTGCCCACGTATCGCCAAAACATCCACTCCAAAATTGAAACTCTTCGTAACCGTGGAAAGGGCCCATTAGGCCGCGCCGCCGACAGCGCTAAAGACATTGGCCGGGAGATCTCGGGTCCAGACGCTCCGGCGATTGTCCCCGCACCTTCGGCGCAGAATCAGAAACAGCGCAACGCGCCGAAAATTGTGGGACCTCCCGTGCCCGTACAGATCGTCCAGACCAGGACCAACGGATTGGCCGACCTTCCCGATTTCGTGAAACCATTTCTTGCGCCCCTGGGACGCGCGGGCATCATCCTAATTTTTACGATTTTCATGCTGGTCAAGCGGGAGGACTTAAGGAATCGCCTTCTTCGGCTTGTCGGGCTCGGCCAGCTGAATATGATGACGCAAGCGCTCGACGATGCAGCGCAACGCGTCAGCCGGTATTTGTTCATCCAGTTCCTGGTCAACGCAGGTTTCGGGATGCTGTTTGCGATCGGCCTTTACTTGATTGGCGTGCCCAATCCCGTGCTATGGGGAGTCCTGGCTGGCATTATGCGCATTGTGCCCTACGTTGGCACACTTTTTGCCGCCACGCTGCCCATCATACTCTCGCTAGCGGTATTTGACGGGTGGCTGCCACCGATGCTTGTGTTCCTGCTGTTTGCCGGCCTTGAACTCATCATCGGCAACTTCGTCGAGCCCTGGCTATACGGCGCGCATACGGGAATATCTTCGCTCGCGCTACTGGTGACGGCGGTTTTTTGGACCGTGATGTGGGGACCCGCCGGCCTCATCTTGTCCACGCCGCTCACGGTTTGCGTGGTTGTGTTGGGCCGCTATTTTCCGCAACTCTCATTTCTACACGTGCTCCTAGGGGATGAGCAGGCTCTCGAAGCCGAGGCTCAACTTTATCAGCGGTTGCTCGCCATGGATCAACCGGAGGCGCGTGCTGTTGTCGACTCATTTCTGAAGGGCAGGCGCTTGATCGAGTTATACGACGCGGTCCTCATCCCTGCCTTAAGCCTGGCCGAACAAGACCGGCATAATGGGACGATTGATGTCGCGCACGAAGAGTTCCTTTTCTTAAGCATCAATGAAATGATTGCCGAGTTCTCCGAGTATCATTCTGTGCTGAGTTCGCCGGAGGAGGAAGGCGCCGCCGCTCGAGAGCCAGGCCCGGCAGTGCAATTCAGTGGCAGGATACTGTGCCTTCCGGCGCACGATCAGGCCGATGAGATAACGGCCGCGATGCTGGCTCAACTCCTGGAGCAGGAGGGCTACGTGGCCCTTTCCTTCCCCCACGGCACGCCGCCCCTTGAAATGTTGGCGTTGGCCGATCCAGGAATTGATGACGTGATTTGTGTCTCGGCCTTGCCCCCTTACGCATTTGCACCCGCGCGCATGATCTGCAAGCAAATACGGGGGCGCTTTCCCAAAATCAAGCTGGTCGCCGGTATGTGGGGATTCGCGGGCAATGCAGAGAAAGCCAAGGCCCGTTTCGAACGCTATCAACCTGATAGGTTGGTAACAGACTTGGCGCAGGCGCTGGAACAAATCGAGGAACTGGTCAGTCCCCCGCGCAGTGACGAACTGCAACCGGAATCGACTATACGAGAGCCTGAGCTGCAGGTAGAAAAGTCACGCTCAACGCCCTCAGCCACAACCCATGGAGTACTTCTTTACCTGTCCGTACTGCTGGAAGAGAATCTCAATGGTGCTGGACACGTCAGTGCGGCGCCAGACGTACATCGAGGATTGCGAGGTTTGCTGCAATCCCATCGAGATCCGGTATACGGTTGACGATGATGGCGGCATTAACTCTAGCGCTCGGGTTCTCGAGTGAAGCTTGCGGCTAGCCCGACTCTGCGGATAGGGAGAGGGTGCTGCACCGTCTCCGGGATTATCTTTTGGCGAGCTTCTGAGAGCTCTCGAAAGGAGCAATGAGATGCCGATCAGAAGAGTGGAAATCGAGCGTTTAGCGTGACATCCTCTAAGCCGTTTGAGTCTGTCGTGGCGGCGGTGAAAGCGGCCGTCGGGCGTCTTGATATGGTCGAGTTCACGAAAGCCTCCAAGGAAGGGCAGTCCTTCGCTGAGTTGGAAAAAATCATCCGCCGGGATGCAGGAAAGACGGGGCTGATGTTGTTCCTGCAATTTGATCATGGCGCTCTCCTGCGCAAAGAAACCGGGCTCCAGACACCGAAAAGCGTGCGGCTGGTGATTGGCAATCCGCTAACCATGAAGGAAATGGCAAAGCATATTCCCGATGCTGGCTCCTACGCTCCAACAACTGTTTTGGTGGACGAGCGGGAGGACCGCGTTCATCTGTCATATGACAAGATGGCGAGTCTTCTGACTGTGCTTCGCAAAAACAATAATCGTCGCTAAGCCGCGTCCTTCACTAGGCGATATTCATGATGCAAGCCGCCAAGCACCGATGTCTTCACAACCCGGTAACCGGCGGGCAGCTTGTGTCTGTGGCCGCTGGCCGGAACACTGTCCTCGTCGGGTTCCGGAATTCCCGGACCTAACGAGGAGTGAGGCCGGCCCCGATTGTATTGGAATCCCCATTTTTTGATAGTCACTTTCAGATGGCGTTCGTTGAGCGGAATTAGGAAGTCCAGGCTCTCTCGACGTAATGTCCCGCCGAACCGTTCACAGATGGAGTTTGCCACGGGTGCCCGCACGGGAGTTCGAAGAACTCTCACGCCAAGCTGCGTCACTTCTTTGTCCAACCGCTTCGAGAAGATACTGTCCCGGTCATGGATCACGAACCGATACGGATGATCGCCCGGCAGCGCCTCTCGGAACTGCTGCAAGGTCCACTGCGCGGTCGGGTGAGCGGTCACATTGTGGTGGAGAATTCGTCGTGTTCCCACATCGATGATCACGAATATGTAAAAGGTGCGGTACGTCGCCGTGATTACGACGAAGAAGTCGCACGCCACAATCGCTTTGGCGTGATTCCGGACGAAGGTCAGCCAGCGCTGTTTCGGATCCGGCTCTCGTCGCGGACCTCCGCTGTGTACGTATTTCCCGACGGTCCGGGGTGAGACCCGGATTCCCAGTTTCAGTTTCAACTCGTTGGCGATCCGCTCCTCTCCCCACGAGGGGTTCTCCGTGGCCATCTTCCAAATCAGATCACGAAGGTCTTTGATCAAGCGAGGTCTGCCCGTTGGCTTGGACTTCCAGCGCCAGAAGAGCCGGAATCCTTTGCGGTGCCAACGGAGTAGCGTATCCGGCTTCACGTTCACGAGCGCATCGCGCCAATGGAACATTCGGCTCAGGGTCACCATCATCCACCGAGTGGAATCGTCGGCCCTCCGTGGTTTGACCTTCCGCTCCTGGAAGAGTGCCAGTTGCTTGCGCAAAAAAAGGTTCTGCGCAGCTAGAGCGCTGCGGGAATGCGCCGCGAGGAAAGCCAGTCGGACCAAGTCGAACACGACCGAAGGCAATGTGCGAAAGCAGTGTGCAAAAGCCCGGAAGATCAATGAGCCCGACATGAACACTCAGGATCGCATGTTACAGAACGTTAAGAGCAGCGATTCGGGCTCAAACAAAGTTTTTGCGGAGCACAGGGATGTGCCGCGCTTCAATTCGATCCGCGCGATCCTCCGGCAATTCTGGATGCCATGGTTCGGATCACTTCGGACGCTGACCTGCGCGCGCGACTGTCAACGCAGGGCCCGGTTCGGGCTAAAGAATTTTCGTGGGAGAAGACGGCACGGCTGACGCTGGGCGCCATCACGGCGTCGGCTCACAGGAGGGCGGACCCTGGTAGACAAGGCGTCAAACCACGGTTCACGATGCCGAAGCCGCCCTTAGCGCCAGGTGGTTAGCTTTAATGCGCAGAACCCATAACGGCTTCTTGTGGTGGATTGGACTGTTTCTATGAAGTGATCTTCCGGCGCACAGCTAGTCCTAGGCCCAGCAGGCTGGTGCCCAGCAGCAGAAGGGAGCCGGGCTCTGGAACGACGACGCCGGGTGAAACGGGGGTGATACTGCCTGGAGGGCCACCAGGTGTAAGCGGCGGGGTAATGGTAATGCCGCCACTCAAGCCGTTGCTGCCTTCCAAGAGGATGTTCCCCGCTGCGGTCACGCCTCCTGTCGTCACCAGAGCGTTCTCGCAGCCGGTGGAGAGAGTGTTGGTCAGCATAGTCACGGCGCCAGTGGACGCGAGGGCTCTGCCGCAATCCAGCGTGGCGCCAGTACCGAAGCTGATGCTCGCGTTTGCAAGAATATTTCCCGCGAAGGTGGTGCCCGCGTCGATCGTCGCCGATCCTGCCGGCATGACCCAAAACACGCTGTCATTTGATCCGACATTTTGTAATGCAACCGTGGAACCGGTCTCGGCCGTGAGTGAACTCCCTATCAGGAAGATGAAGGATGCGTTAGAGAGGTTCTCGAAGTCGAGGGTGAGTGTTCCCGTCAGGTCAAAAGTCGACCCGGTAGAGAAGACCCCCGGCAAGAGGGTTACGATTCCCGCGGTATAAGCACTCGCGCTCAGGCTTGCGCCCGGCCCCTCGCTGCTTAGACCCGAGATCGCGGTGGTGAGATCCAGCTGAGCCTGCTGGGCGACCGCGTCCGTTATGTGTACCGCCGGGTTGCCTACTGCCGACGCACCATTGACGGTGATGCTGCTCAATCCGGTAATCGAGATATCCGGATAGACGCCAAGGTCCCCGGTGAGGGTAGTCGGGCCGGAGTTTGTCACCCCCGGATGGCCCGATCCACCTAAAACCACGAAGTTGCCCGCAGTTTGAAGGACGGGATCGGCGTATGCACGGAGTGCCAACATAGGGAGAACCAAGAAACACAGGGTGCGGAGTCTAATCATAAACAGCTCTTTTCTTCCGGTTGGACGGCGCCTCCGCGTTTGTTGTGGAAAGGCGTATTACACGGACGCTTCTAGTCTAAGATCCCCGCAACCACGATTCCAACGGACTTAAGAGTACTTATGAGGTTTACAAAGTCCTTTATTGCCTTCGTTTGTCTTTATAAAACACGGAGAATTGCTGGCCATTTCTTGGTACTTCGAACAAAAAAATGGGATTTTGTGTAACTCCAAGTTTTGTATTTATTTCTCGGAAGCTTGCCGGCGGCAAACTCTCAGCGCGACGGCGGCAGTGCCTTGTGATCTGTATCTGATTGCCACGCCGGAAGCTGCGCGGGTCCACGAGCAAGTACGCCGGATGCATGCAGAAATCGCCCGCGCCGACTGGGTTCTTCGCGATGACTTGGTGCACAGTGCGCTCCTTTCTCGCTTGAACGGATGCCCTGCGCCCGCCGATGAGGCTGCCAAAATATTTTGTCAACCTGACCAATATTGAACAGCCTTTGGATATAGCGCGGATTCATTCTACCTACTCGACAAGGGGTTCCTGACTTACATCGCCCCCGCACGCGCTTGCGTCCAGTCTGGCGGGCAAAAGGAGGTTTTGCCACCGTTGTACGTTCACAGAGTGTGTAATTGAATCTGCTACGCGGACACACTCTGTCCTCCCCAATTGTCCTTAGACCAAGTTGAACTGCTCTAGAGGGCCTGTCTGCCAACCCATGCATGGCAAGTAGGTCCAAATCTTCTATCGCGGATCCAGAGTCAAGGCACTTCCCGGTTGCGTCGGCTCGAATCTATCGGGATCGGGGGGAACTCACACCAGAACAACAGTTGCGCGCAAGCATCGAACTGCTCCTATCGCGCGCCCTCCGCTCGACTCTACGCATTGTTTTCTCCGCTCCACAGTGCTACCTTTAAGGCACACAACACGCCCCACCGAGCGGCAATACACCACTCCTTGTAGAGCGCCTTGCGAGAACCGAGGCTGTATGTCTGACCGGCACTAGCAAAAGAGCTTCAGGCACGGAACCTTATAGCCGAGCGAATTGCCGCGGTCTTGCGCCAGCGCCAAAAAATCGGCGCCGAGCGGTTCTCATGTATGCGAGTATGAGCGCCTGAACAATGACCGTGTCCTTGCGCGGTACCAAAGGGCTAAGCGGCGAGGCGGTTGCGCACTTGGAGTACAAGTTAGATTCACAGCTAGAACACGCGAATTCTTCAAGCTCTCCGGAGCTTGGGGACACACACTTGAAAGTGAAGAACACGCTGGTTGAGGCCACCACCCAAGCGAAACCCGAGTCGCTGATTGTGGTGGGGCTCCGCTTCCAGCGCGAATTGAACAGATCCACTGAACCCGACGTCATTAAAAAACCTGGCTATTAAGTCCTTGAATTTCGCCGCACAATTGGATAAATTAATGCCAGCTAAGGAGCCGGCGCCGTCCGGCCCAGGACGAATCATGGCGGCCAGTTCCGAGATTCGGGAGCGCCACTGTGAACCCTAAAAACCGCAAAACTGTTGGTACTGGCGATGTAGGGCGAATTCGCGAGCCCAAATCGTTTGCAAAACCAAAAATAAAGCTGACCTTTGACCTCACAAGACTTCTGGCTCAGAACTGCGACGGAAGGACGATTATCGATTACGCGAGGGGGCACGTCATCTTCGCGCAGGGTGATCCTGCGGATGCAATATTCTACATCCAGAAAGGCGAGGTCAAGCTCACGGTGGTATCGAAGCCAGGACGCGAAGGTGTACTCGCCATATTAGGGAGTGGCGACTTTTTCGGGGAAAGCTGTCTGGCAGGTCAACCCCTCACCATGAAAACCGCCACCGTAATCGGCGACGCAACGATCATTCGCGTGGAGAAGCAGGCCATGATCCGGCTGCTGCGGCAGGATCCCACGTTTTCAGAACTCTTCATGATGCATCTGCTGTCCCGAAACATTCGGATTGAGGAGGATCTGGTAGATCAGCTCTTCAACTCCAGTGAGAAGCGTCTGGCGCGAATTCTTCTGCTACTGGCAAACTTCGGCAAAGAGGGCAAACCCGAGCCGCTCATCGCGAAAATAAGCCAGGAAACGCTGGCGGAAATGATTGGTACAACCCGTTCGAGAGTCAGCTTTTTCATGAACAAATTCAGAAAGCTCGGCTTTATCGAGTACAATGGCGGTTTGCATGTCCATAGTTCGCTCCTCAATGTAATCCTGCTCGACCAGGAGCCCCGCAGAGCCGGACAAAAAGCCGCTATTTCCAAGGCTGAGGCGCCGCGCTAGAAAATAGTGCCAATCTGAGCAATATTGGGCAGACCCCCTAGTAAACCAGAGTTATCCTAGCGGTACTCTAAGGTTTGTCTGACAGAGTTGACCGAGCCTACGTGCCGTTCATCGATCCAGTATCCGGGCACCGCGCAGGCACCGTCGCCAAGGGGAGCCACCCAGCAAGAAGGCATGGGTGTGCCCATCTATCATTTTCAACGGGACCGTCGGAGAAGTGGGGAGAGCACTTCCATGCCTGAAAACAGCGTGAAGTACATTCAAGAAACGGGACTTTCAACCTCTACGGCGGCACAAAGTTCGCCATCCACCGTTGTGGCGGGAACTTTATCCCGCAACGACATGGAGCAAAGGCGCATGGAGGCCGCTGAGGATTTCTTGCACGGGCTCTCCCATTCCCACGTGGTGGCCAAGTTTGGTGTCAGCCGCACGACCGCCTCCCGCTGGCACCGCGCGTTGACGGCAAGAGGTCTGGAGTCCCTGCGGAAGGGGAAGGCAACCGGAAGGCCATGCCGACTCACGCCAGAGCAGAAGTCGCAAGTCACGGATGTATTTGAACAGGGCGCAGCGGCACTCGGCTATCCGAACGATCGCTGGACTCCCACACTGCTGGCAAGAATGATCGAGGAACGTTTCAGCGTGCGCTATAGCCTGGATCATGTGACCCGCCTGATGGCGAAATTAGTGGGGGCACGGAATCAAGCGGCATATACCGCCGTTAAGGCGGCAGCGAGGGGCACACGACCGCATGCCACGTAGAACCAAGGCCGGCCAAATTCTCCTTTCGCCAAGCCCCTCTCCGTCAGGTCCGACGAAAAGTTGCGTTCGCTGAACAAGATATTCGAACTGCTCAGTGAAGTCCGCGCCGATCTGGATGCGCTGGAATTAGAATGGTCAGATCGTTGGGACGACCGGGTTCAAATACTCCGAACAGAAGCTATGCGGCGCAGCAAACTCTACGGTATGCGATCGTGATCGCATCGCCAGGTAACGGGAGCGCCATAGGCGCAAACGCGCGTCAGGCTTCGTCCACTTTGTAAATCGTCAGGCCGGAAAGAAGCTTGGGATAGAAATCAGTGGATTTCTGCGGCATCACGCCGCCCGAGAACGAAATGCGCGCGACATCCTCGATGGCTGTGGGCCGTAGTAAGAACGCCACTTGCGCGTCGCCGCGGCGTGCCGCTTCCACGGCCTTGTCCAGGCCGCGCACGTAGCGAAGGTTCTTCTCGGCGCGGACGGCCTCGTCACTGATCCCGAGCACGCCGGCAAGCAGCGCCTCGTGCAGAATGGGTACGTCGAGCTTTTCCGAGTGCGCGCGCAATCGCAGCAGGTAAAGCTTTTGTCCGGTGGCCACGCCGATCGTGCCGCGCGGCGCGTCCCTCCAGAGACTTTGCAGTTGTTCCGGTGAGGAGACCTCCTCGACCTGGAAGCTGGTGGAAGCACGCTGCAGAAATTCGCCTGCGTTGAATGGCGCGAGCCCGCTCACCAGCCGGTGGGTGGCCAGAATCTTCAGCCCGGGCGAATGCATGTTGACGAACGTCATCATCACGCGCGAGGCACCGGCGAGCCCGGGATTTTCGTTGCGAAACGCCAGCGCGGTTTCATACCGGTGATGGCCGTCGGCGATCAGCAGCTTCTTATCCGCCATCAGACGGCGAATGGATGCGCTCTCCGACGGGTCGGCGATCTTCCACAACCGGTGCTCAGCGCCGTATTCGTCCTCGACGGCCGCAACTGGCGCTCCGTGGGTGCACGCCTCCAGCCGCCGGTCGATTTCACGTTCGGAGTCGGGATACAGCATGAAGATTTGGCCGAAGTGCGCATGGGTGTGGCGCAGCAGGTCGAGACGGTCCTGCTTAGGTCCGGAGAGCGTTTGTTCGTGGCGGTGCACGACGCCGGCGCTATAGTCCTCGACCGCGCCCAGTCCTATGAACCCGCGGCGAGACAGGCGCTCGCCGGTGTCGGGCACGGAGAAATCCTGATAATAGGCGAATAGACATGGCTCGGGTTCCCGCGCCAGGATACCGCGGGCTATCCAATCACGTAGATGGGCGGCCGCGCGTGTGTATACGTTGGCGTTGGCATTATCGGATGGCTGGCGCTCGCCTAATATGATGCGGACAAGATTATTAGGGTTGAGAGAAAGATACCAGGCGCGCATCTCCGGCGAAATCTTGTCGTAGGGTTGCGTGACCAGGTCCCCGAGCGGACCGGCGGCGTCGGTATAACGATAAGGTTTAAAGGGAAAAATGTCAGCCATGTAAGAGGTTCGTCCCAGAATACCAGAGGTATTTATAGGCCCCGGCTAAGGGTTTCGCTTTATTCCAGCTTGCCTGCCTCCCGGCTACTTTAGAGAAGAGAAGGAGAACCCAGGATCATGGTATGCATGAATCATCTATTGTTGAATCTCGTCATTCGAGCGCGCAACTTAAGGCAGGAGGTGAAAGGACAGGACCTCATCGAATACGCTTTGATGGCGGGATTCGTCGCGGTAGCGGCCGGAGCGCTGATGCCGAATATCGCCAGCAGCATCAGCAGCGTGTTTTCGAAGATCAGTTCGATCATGGCCGATGCCGCGGCAAGCTAGAGGCAGGCAACGGGTTCAGTCGAGTCGTTACAAAATTGGCGGCAACACCGAGGCATGTGCAAGGAAAGGCACAGGCATTCTTCGGATGCGATGCCGAAGGCGTATGCCTGTGCCAGTCAAATTCCACAAAAGGCGCTTCCAACCCGCGTGGAACCAGGAGGCGCTAACACTCGCCCCGGGAGGAACATTCTTTAGCTGGGGAGTGCAGCGCTGGGAGGAATTCTCTCAACATTTTTTGCTTCTTTTACTTCCCCGGCTCCACAGGAAGG
>DATLVQ010000569.1:0-11601 GCA_035577325.1 Bryobacteraceae bacterium
AGCCAGGTGCAGCGCCATGCCCAGGTTCAGCAGCAGCCCGGGATTGTCGGGAACGGCACGTGAAAGTTCGCGATAGACGGGGATTGCGTCCTCGAATTTTCCGGCCGCCATCAGCTCCACGCCATGCTGGGACTTCTCGATGAGGGCTTGCGATTGGGCGTTCACAGCCGTCGGCAAAAATAAAATAAGAGCCGCGAGCGCGAAGGGAGGCCGATGGATAGGTTTTTGAAACAGAAGAGGCAGCACTGATTAACCATCTTAATCCGATCCCCGGCCACGTTGACCTCGAATGCACCCAGGACCTATGAGACTGTGCCGTCGCAGCCGCTCGTGATACCATCCGAAAAGCGGGGGTTGCGCTCGTCTGTTATGCGAAAAGCGTACATCGTGGCCGCCGTGATCTCAGCCGCGATCTTGGCTGCGCCCGGCTCAGCGGAATCGCCGGGACCAACCAATCTTGAGGGCAAGGCGGTTCGACTCTTCGACGCGAATACCTTCAAGCCTACTGTCCTCATCTTCGTGCGAACCGACTGCCCGATCTCCAACCGCTACGCTCCTGAACTCATCCGCCTGCATAAGGAGTTTTCGTCGCGCGCCATCTTTTACCTGGTGTATGCCGATCCTGCAAGCAGCGTCGCCATGATTCGCCAGCACATGGCTGAGTACGGCTATACGTTTGGTGCGTTGCGGGATCCGGGACATGATCTGGTGAAGCTTGCGAAGGCGCGCGTGACCCCTGAAGCGGCAGTATTTTCGGCGCACGGCCAGTTGCTCTATCACGGGCGCATCGACAACCGCTATGTCGATTTCGGAAAAGCCATGCCGGTTCCAACCCGGCGCGATCTGGAAGAAGCGTTGCGGTCTACGGTGGCGGGTAGGGCCGTCGAGGTAGCCAGCACAACGGCGATCGGTTGCTTTCTCGCTGATGTGCAATGACGCGTCCGCTTCTTCTGGCCCTATGCGCGGCGGTCTTTCCTGCGGTTACAGCGCATGCTGCGGGCTCGGCGCCTGCACTCACTTTCTACAAACAGATCGCGCCGATCATCTATAAAAACTGCGCGCCGTGCCACAGGCCGGATGAATCGGGTCCGTTTTCACTCCTCACTTACGATGACGTGAAGCGGCGCGCCACGCAAATTGCCGCGGTGACCAAGCGGCGCTATATGCCTCCCTGGCTGCCGGAAAAGGGATATGGCGATTTCTTGGAGGAGCGCAGACTGAGCGACGCGCAAATCGAACTCATCCAAGAGTGGGTCAAGCAAGGCGCGCCGGTGGGATCGGCCGCGGATGGGCCGGCCGTTCCGCGATTCACTTCTGAGTGGCAACTGGGAACGCCCGATCTGGTGCTGCATGTCACGCAGCCTTATCAGCTCCGTGCGGACGGTCCGGAAGTGTTTTGGAACTTCATCATCCCGGTGCCCCTCAAGTCCGCGCGATGGGTGAAGGCCATCGAGATCCGGCCGGGCAACGCGCGGGTAATCCATCATGCGAGCGTGATTGTCGACCGTTCGCGTTCGGCTCGGCGGCGCGAGAATTCGCCGGGCGCGGGATTCGCCGGCATGGACCTGACGGTCGCCGAAACCACGTTCGATCCCGACAGCACCTTCCTCGCCTGGAAGCCTGGCAGCGTGCCGGCGCCGGAACCGGACGGCATGGCGTGGCGCGCGGACCCGGGCATGGATCTGGTGTTCAACGTGCACTTGCGGCCCTCGGGAAAAGCCGAAAGCGTCAGCCCATCGATCGGCCTCTACTTCGCTGACGCGCCGCGCACCAAATTCGCGATGCTGATGGAACTCGAGCACGACGGCGCCATCGACATTCCACCCGGCGAGCGCGAGTACGTGGTCTCCGACGATTTTCGCATCCCGCTGGACCTGAGGGTGCTGGCCGTCTACCCGCACGCGCATTACCTGGGCAAGCTGATGGAGGGCTACGCCACGCTGCCCGACGGCACGCGCAAATGGCTGGTCCGCATCCCTGAGTGGGACTTGAACTGGCAGGGCGTTTTCCACTGCAAGGAGCCGGTCTATCTGCCGCGCGGGACGGTGATTTCGATGCGCTTTCACTATGACAACTCGGCCGACAACGCGCGCAACCCGAACAAACCGCCCAAGCGCGTCCGCGGCGGCAGCCAGGCCAAAGACGAGATGGGGAATCTCTGGCTGCAAGTGCTGCCAGTAGAAAAGGGCGACCAGCGCGCGGTGCTGCAGGATGCGTTGATGCGGCGGCTGTACGAAAAATATCCGGGAGATTTCACCGCGAACTTCAACTTGGGCGATCTGCTGCTGGGCAAGGGCAAAGCGGCGGAAGCGATTCCCTACTTCGAACGCGCCTGGAAAGCACAACCTCGGAGCGCCCTTGCCGCAACGGAATTAGGAACGGCGCTGGCGTCAGCGGCAAGAATGCCGGAGGGGATACAAATGTTCCGGAAGGCGCTGGAGCTAGATCCGAAGTTCACCGACGCGCGCTACGACCTGGCTAGCGCGGAAGCGGCAAGCCGGCAGTGGGATTCCGCCGTGGATGGCTTCAGACAAGTGCTGAAGGAACGGCCGGATGACGCCAAGGCACGACAGCATCTGGGCGAAGTGTTATTTACCTGGGGAGACGATCTGGCGGGCGCGGGCAATCCCGAGGCGGCGGTGGCGCGCTATCGCGAAGCCCTCACATTTCGCCCTGATGACGCCGAGTTGCACACCAATCTGGGAGTGACGCTGGCGCAGCTCAGGCGATTCAAAGAGGCGCAGGCTGAGCTTGAGGCAGCGTTGCGGCTCGATCCGAGTGCGGAAACTGCCAGGAAAGCGCTCGCGGCTGTGCGGGCGCAGATCAAGGTGAAAGGCCAGTAGAGAAACGTCCTGTCGCTTCGGAAGGCCATCCTCACAGATCTGAGCGCGCGGTGTGCAAAAAAAAGCGCAGGCCCCGAAGGACCTGCGCTCGATACTCAAATCCAGCTCAGTGTTTTAGAAGCCTACACGCAATCCGAATCGTATGCTTCGCTGATCGGCCAGCGTATTGGCCGAACTGGAGATTTGCATGAACGCCGTGTCGTTGACGTTGCTGTCTGGCGCGCCAAGGTGAGGCGTGTTTGTCAGATTGAAGACCTCAGCCTTGAACGTGAGCTTGATCCTCTCCGTAATATCGAAATCGCGGAACAGGCTCAAGTCGTTGTTGATGACGCCCGGCCCACGCAGCGTGTTCCGGCCTATGTTGCCGAAATTCGCCGTGGTGACCGGCGCGAACGCGGTGACGTCATAGTATTCGTTGAAGCTTCCGATCTTGTGAACCGTGCCTACGAGATTGGCCGTTTGGCTGTTCCCGGGAGCATTGAGAGCAGACCCGTCAGCGGTGACTGTAAAGGGCGCACCCGAATAGATGGCGATGATGCCGTTGGCCTGCCAGTTCCCCAGTACCGCGGCTCCAACACCATTATTGACGTACTTCTTGCCTTTGCCGAACGGGAACTGATAAACATACGCGAGATGGAAGTTCTGCGTACGGTCGTAACCGGCTGTGGCACGGTTCCGGCCCAGCATGGGTGCGTAGTTAAACATCAGGCCTGTCCACCCATCGTCGTCTGTGTAGTCGATCGCATGGGAATAGGTATAGGCTCCCTTTAGCGTTAAGCCGTTTGCCACCTGCCGCTGTAGGGACATTTGGAGCGAGTGATAGTGGGCTCCCACAAAACCGTTCCAGAACAGCGTTTCCGACGTGCGTCCGAACTCCTGGAACAGAGGCTGCCCCGCCTGGCCGGTACCCGGAGCCGCGGCGTTGCCGTTCCAATCCGCGAAGCTGTCCACGGTCGCCGTACCCACATAGCCGGCGGAAGCCACCATTTTCCACGGCAGTTGTTTTTCAATGATGAAGTTCCAGGATTGAATGTAACCGCGCCGCAGGTGGCCGTCGGTAATGAAGCGCATGTCCGCCGCGAGAGGCAGCGGCACCTTACCGGTGCTTTCATCCGGCCCGACGATAGGCGGGATGCCTTGAGCCATCGTGTCGTAGGGTACGAAGCTGTTGGCCTGGGAGAATGTCTCGCCAACCGTCAGCGGGTAGAATCCGCGCAATGGACGCGACAGCGGCATTGGATCGCGCGTGATGCCGTAACCGGTGCGGATCACCGTCGTGTTGTTCAAGCGGTAAGCCAGGCCGAGACGCGGGCTGAACATCTTGTGGCTGGTGGTGATGCCAAGACCTTTGGGCAGGCCGCCGGCGCCGCCTAGAGTCACGATATTGGTGTTAGGATCGTACTCCTCGATGCCGCCGCGCCCAGCTCGGGTCATCAGCGGATAGAGCTCATATCGCAGTCCGAGGGTCGCCGTCAGCTTGGGAGTAATCTGCCAGCGGTCCTGGCCATACCATCCCAATTGCAACTCGTAAGTGGTCATTTTCTCGTACTGAATGCTTCTGCCAACGCTCGAGGTAAGTCCCAGCAGAAACGCCGCATAGGCGTTGAATTGGGTCGTTGTGTAACTCGGGCTGTTCAGTGCGGTCAAGCCTTCGCCGAAATCCAGTTCGCCGCGCGGTCCGGCGCCCAACTCAGGTTGCCAGTGATTCAGATGATGGCGGACGCCATCGAAGCCCATCCGAAATTCATGCGAGCCGTGAATGATGCTGAAATTCTGACTGGTGGCGAAGCTCTGGTCGTTGCGCGTCGCCGGTATCCAGCTCTGATCGTTGCCGATCGGGGAGTACCCGCCTATGTTGAAGAAGGGCAGGCCGCTTTCGCGCGGATCAGGCCCGTTCGTTCCCGGGATACCGAATACTTCCGAACCCCAGTTCTTTCCAATGTCGGCGCCCTTGCTGATGTGCCCCATGCGGGTGAAACCATATGTGGCATCGTAGAGTTTGTTGGAACTGAAGCTGTAGGTGTAACCGACGGTGGCGAGGTTGACGGAAGTGTCGCCGGTTCCCGGACCGCCGTCGCACAAGCAATCGCCGCCGGCCGCGCCCAAACCGAACACGCCGGATACATCAGCCTGCATGTAACCGTAGCGGGCGAACATGTGGAGCTTCTCGCTGAAATTGTAATTGACCTTGAAGTCCACGTTCTTCCGGTTCATCTTTTGGCTGGCGGAATTGAAGTAGTTATTGGCGAACCCGGGCCGGTTGGGCGTCGGGAGGAGCGCCTGGACTTTTTGAGCGATGGGACTGATCTGGCCGGTGGGAATCTTGTCCCCAGCGAACGGCGTGCGCCCCGTACCGTCGGAATTACCCGTGCTCGGATCGTAGATGATGGCGCCGGTACCGCTGAAATCGCCCGCCAGTTGATCAGCCGTGGGAATCGTAAACAGCGAATTCCGGTTCTGCCGCTCGAACATTCCTTCATAACCACCGAAGTAGAACAGCTTGTTCCTGATGATTGGGCCGCCAACAGTGAAGCCCGGAATCGTACGAATGCTCTTTGGCTTCTTAGGATCGGTGAAGAAATAGTTCTTCGCACCGAAGTAACTGTTTTCGAGATATCCAAAGGCTGATCCGTGTATGTCGTTCGTACCGGACTTGGTTACTACCGTGATGGCGGCGCCCCCTGCCATGCCCTGGTCGGCGTCGAAGTTATTGGTTGTGACATTCACGGTTTCGATGGTTTCGGCCGGCGGCACATACACTGTGTGGTGCGGCAGCCAGATGAAAACATTGACCGCGCCATCCAGTTTCGTGTTGTTATTATTCCGGTTTGTGCCGTTGATGTTGGTGGTCAGGGCGCGCGCCGGCGTGTCGGTATTGGCATTCTGAAAGGTGCCTGGCGTGGCTCCCGGAACCAGGTCGATCAGGCTCTGATAGTTCCGATAATTGGAAAGCGGAAGATTCTCAATTGCCTGTTCGCTGATCTCGGTATGCACGTCCGCCTTATCGCTCTGCAAAGTGACGGCTGACGCTTCGACCGTAACCTGTTCGGTTACTTGCCCGACCTCGAGCGCCGCGTCAACGCGGGTAACCGTATTGATTGTTACAGCGACACCGGTTCTCTCGATGGGACGAAACCCGGGCGCCGCTACCTTCAGAGTGTAGTTTCCGGCTTGTACGTCGGGCAGCGAATAACGCCCGCCTGAGTCTGTTTTGGTGTCACGGGTTTGGCCGGTATTGGTGTTCGTTATATTGACGGCGGCGTTAGGAACCGCGGCGCCGCTAGGATCTGTAATAGCGCCGACGATCGAACCGTAAAACACTTGCGCGCCCACGGGCGCAATGAGCAGCGCCGCTAATCCAAACACGACGACTGTGAACAGAGACTTCACTTGCATGCGATCGACCCCCTTCAGAGTCAAGTTAACCTAGAAAGATGATGAGACAAATGTCCTGACGAATGCGCGAATGCAGCAGTCGCCACCCTGAAAACTACTACTGGGATCGAATATAGGCTCTTAAAGCGAATTTTGTCAATCAAGAGTTCCGCATGGAAGTCATAGAAAAGCCAAAAATTACACAACTTAATCTACCTGTGAAAGATCATAGAATTCGCTACAATTTCTCACCAAACTCCGCGTGGCGCTTTAAGCGTTTACGATGGTGCCGCTACGATGATTTATTGGAGTCAAGTATTCGCTGAGCTATGGTTCCAAATTCCAAGAATGGTAGCGCGTCTCAAAAATTCATTATCTGAATTTTGCGAAGTTTCTTACTTGAGTGAGAGATGCCTACTGGTGCGGCTGATGATCGCTAATGGGCCGCAACAGGATAGGTTGGATCGGATTTTGCCTTTAGGCGAAACGCAGGGTAAATCTCATCGATCTCGCCCATAACGGCACCGTGAGCATCCGCCAACCGGGTCAGCCAAGGTGTGCAATCGAGCGTCGAATCCTGATCCAGCGCCGCGTGGAAGTGCGAACAAACTTCGACCAGTTGCGTGGCGCCTAAGTTGGCGCTCGAGTCCGTCAGTGCCTGCAGCATACGGGCAGCGACCTTGTTATCGGAACGCGATGCCGTATCGCGCAGCGCTTGCATGCAGCGCGTAGTCTCCACGACAAAATCGGCGACGAGCTCTTGCATGGCCTCGGAGCCGATCTCCTGCTCGAGTTCCCGTAAGCGGGCTACCAGTTCGGTTTCATCCGCAAGCCTTACCGCCGTCTCGGCGGGCACGCCCGTATGGTCCAGGGCGCTTTGCGTCAAATGGCGCTGCAGGGTCTGCTGGAGTTCTTCCGACCGCACCGGTTTGGTGACGTAATCGTCCATACCCGAGGCCAGGCACCTCTCGCGATCGCCCGTCATGGCGCTGGCGGTCATAGCAATGATGATGCAACGTTGGCTCGTGCCTTCTCGCCGCCGGATCTCACGCGTGGCGGCATAACCATCCATTACCGGCATCTGGCAATCCATCAGGACGGCGTCGTAGAGGCCGTTCTGCAGCTTGTCGACGGCCTCGGCGCCGTTGGCGACGGTGTCCACGTAATAGCCCAGCTTCTCGAGGATGCGAACGGAAACTTTCTGGTTGACCGCATTGTCCTCGGCCAACAACAGCCGCCCGCGAATCACACGCGGCTTCTTGGATTCGGCCGGCTTGCGTGGGGCCAAGGCGGGAGCGTTCTGAAGAGCCTTGTTTAGACAGTCCCGCAACTGGTCGAGCCGCACGGGTTTCAGGATGCATGCGGCGAAGCCGGCGGCTTTGAAATTTTCGACTGATAGCCGCTGCACATGAGAACTGAGGAGGATCATGACCAGATCGTCCAAATCTTGCCGGGAGCGGATCTCACGCGCGAGCACCACACCGTCCATGTCGGGCATGTCATGATCCACGATGGCGGCATGATATTGCTTGTCGTGTTCCAGCGCCTTCGATAGCGCCTGCAATGCCGCCGGACCACTGGGCACGCACTCGACGGTCATCCCCAACTTAGTCAGCTGCGAATCAAGAATCCTGCGATTGGTGGCATTGTCATCCACGACCAGCACGCGAACCTGCCGCAAATCGAGCGGCGCTTCTTCACCCGAACGGTTGCTGATGCCTAGCGGCAGAGTAAACCAAAACGTCGAGCCTCTGTTCACCACGCTCTCCAAACCGATTTGGCCGCCCATCAGTTCCGCCAGCCGCTTGCAGATCGTCAGTCCCAGGCCGGTGCCGCCATGCTGGCGCGAAACCGATGCGTCCGCCTGCATGAAGGGTTGAAAAAGGCGCTCCTGCGCTTCCTTTGCGATGCCGGAGCCAGTGTCCGATATGGAGAACCGCAACGTGGCCGACGTTTTCTCCCGCCCGGCGCACTCCACGCGCAACAGTACCTCCCCCTGAGGTGTAAACTTCACCGCGTTGCTCAGCAGGTTCAACAACACCTGGCGGACACGCCCCGGGTCGCCGATCACCCACGCCGGGATATCGGGCCCGATCAAGCAACCTAATTCCAGACCCTTCCGCTGGGCCTGCTCAGCCAGTAACGCGGTGGTTTCTTCCACCAGTGTGCGCAAGTCGAAATCGATAACCTCGATGGCCAGCTTACCGGCTTCTATCTTGGAGAAATCCAGAATGTCGTTGATGACCGTGAGAAGCGCGTCACCGGATTGACGGATGGTTTGCACAAAGTCGCGCTGCTCAGCGGTCAATTCCGTCCCCAGCAGGAGATCCGTCATGCCGACGACGCCATTCATCGGCGTTCGGATTTCGTGGCTCATATTGGCCAGAAATTCGCTCTTGGCGCGCGAAGCCTGCTCGGCTTGCATCTTGCCCGCTTCGAGCTCGTTCATGGCGCGCGCCAGATCGGTGGCCTTGGTGGCCAGGAGCTTTCTCGTCGCGAGGGTACTCGAGTACCAGGAGGACTGTTGCCTTACCTGGAGGAGAAGATAGCTCAAATAAAGACCTGCGATGCCTGCAGCGGAATAACCGACCTGCCCCCCATGGATCACGCCCCAAACGGTGAGAGGGGCAAGTAGGATAGCCAGGTACACGCGGGCCACGCCGAGGACGGGCGAAAGCGCAATGGCTTCTCCGCTGGCCACAATCGCCGTGATGGCGAGCAGCAGCAGGAAGGCTGGGCCACCCGAATAAAGCACCGCCGTCATACAACAGAACGCGGCCCACACCAGAGCGCAACCCTGTGTGCCGATGAGGAATCCAAACCAGCGCCAGTCTCCGCGGCCGCTATAATCACGCGCCACCCACCAGGCAAAAACCAGCCGCGCCGTTGCGAACAGCAGGATCAGACCGGCGGCAGCCAGAAAAGATCTTGGATAGTCCCGCGCGTAGGAAGTCGCCGAAATGGGCACGACGAGGAGAATCAGGTAAGCCAGCGCGCCGGGGATGGAGCGATGGGCCAATTCACGGCCGGCTTCGTCGGCAAGCTGAGTTTGCGTGGAGGGGTTCTTTTCGGGCATAGTGGCGAGCCCGCTATCGCCTTGACAGTGCGATCTGAACCGTGGAGCGCGTTTGCCAGACACAGGTACGAGGGTACCGACGAGTATTAGCTTTCATTGCTAACCATATTTTCAAGCTGTGGCGTGTGCGGTTGCAATGATTGCTTTGGTTATCAAGTAAGAGGGTGGCGACGGCGGCCATAGGCTGGCAAGTTCCCGTCAAAACCGGACTTAATTGCGGTAACTCACGCCGCAGCCAGGCGGTGAGCGGCTCGCTAGAACGGTGGCAGACTGGAAGATCCGCTGGCGCCGGGCGGCAGCACTTAATCGACGCTAGCATCCACGCCATGCCGATAGTAAACACTTCGACATGGATCGAGCGTTCGCCTCAGCCACACGACAAAATTGTTTGCAAAAAACTCAGAATACACCTGAGCAAGAGGCGATAAGGGTCTTGAACGCGGTACCTTGGGCATCTGAAAAAATCAGCGGAGAACCCAGGCCCGATGATGTCGGGGTGTATCGCCACTAGGATATTTCATCTATGTCGATCTCAATCCAAACGAACGTAACATCGTTGATGGCCCAGGAGAACCTGAGTGTCAACCAATTATTTGAAAGCCGTACGATCCAACGGCTGACTTCGGGTTTCCGCATCAACTCATCCGGAGACGACGCTGCAGGATTGGCCGTCGCCAACCAGTACCGCGCAGACATCGCCGAACTCACCCAGGGTGTGCAGAACGCCAACAACGGACTCACCCAGTTGCAGATCGTCGATGGCGGGTTAAACAACATTTCGCAGATGTTGGATCGCATGAAGACGCTGGCCGCCGAGTCGGCTTCCGGCACCTTCACGGGCGACCGCGGCACACTGAACACCGAGTATCAGAAACTGATCACGGAAATCACGCGGCAGGCGAGCAACATCAACTTGAACGCGGGTGGCAGCTTCAACACCAACCTGAATGTGTATATCGGCGGCGGCCGCACCAGCAATCTGGCCGGCTCTACGCAGGTCACCGTGGATCTCAGCGGGTCGTCTAACGCGGTGGACGCGGTTTCGCTTGCACTGAACAGCACCTCGGTGATTGGCGGCGGTACGGACTTTGCACCCAACAGCGTCGCCAACCTGAATAACCCGAACGTGGTATTCAACCAGGCGGCAGTCTCCGGCAGCACGAGCTTTGCTATTGATTACGCGGACGCGTCCGGCAACGTGCAGTCCAAGACCGTCACCGTCACGGCCAGCGTGGGCGGTGAGTCGGGATCCCAGTTCGTGACTGATCTCAACGCGGCAATCACCAGCGCGGGTATCTCCGGCATCGCTGCGCAGATTGGTACCAATGGCAAGTTGCAACTCACCGGTGGCAGCTTGCTTCAGGCTACCGAATCTGATACCGGTTTGACTGGGGGCACTAGGGTGGTGACGAACGCTGCCACGCTGCTCAACGGTGGCAATTACCAGAGCGCAGCCGGCACGTTAGTCGCTCTTTCGGGCGGCGACACCCAGGCGATTACAGTCACGGCGGGCGGCACCAATTACGTGACGAATCTTACGGCCGCCAACGGCGACACTGCCGCGCATGCCGTCACGGCTCTCAACACCGCGTTAGCGGGCAGCGGCGTTTACGCTGTGCAAACCCCTGCCGGGACGGTCGCCCTGGAAGGCGCGAGTTCATTCTCGGTGGCGACTGGCGCAGCGACCGGCGCGGGCAGCTTGTTCCAGGCGGGCGCGGGGGCCGTGGCTGTCACCGCTCCGACCTCTTCGGCAACATCCACAGGAAACGCGCTGAACGCCATCACGGCCATCGATTCCGCCGTCGGTGCGCTCGGCCTGGTTCAAGGTAAAGTTGGAACCGGCGAAAACACTCTGCAGTACGCTATCCAACTGGCGCAGTCGCAAATCTCCAGCTTCTCTGGAGCGCAGTCTTCCATCCGCGACGCGGATGTGGCCGCTGAAGCCGCGAACCTGAGCAAGGCGCAGGTTCTGGCGCAGTCGTCAGTGGCAGCTCTCGTGCAGGCGAATGCCATGCCGCAGGCTGTGCTGGCGCTGCTCAAGGGCTAACGGTCCGACTTAGTAGGACGGTAGGCTGGGCCGTGGCGCGCGGCTCAGCCTGCCTTTTTGTTAACTGGAGATAACAAGTGGGTAGTCCGATCAACTCGTTCAGTGGTACACCGACGCTGACACCGAGTCTTAGCAGCGATGTTGCCAGCCCGGCGTCCGCGGGTCTGAGCGGGTACGCAGCCGACCTCCAGAATGCCCTCAACCGCTCGGTCGGTCTGGCCGCGCTTCCTTTACAGTTACTCCAGAGCCAGCAATCGCAG